>JBOGVH010000065.1:0-14611 GCA_050695235.1 Actinomycetota bacterium | reverse complement strand
CCTCCTCGAGCCTTCGCGGCGCCGGGCCCTACCACATCGCGCCTTGAACAAGGATCGCCACGAAGTCCCGGGCGGAACGAGCGTCCCGGCCGCTACGGCGCGGAAGCCCACTCCATGGCGGGGATTGCTCTGGCGCAAGGCAAGGTGATCTCCGACGGGAGCACGACCGCCAGGTCAGGCGAGGCCGAGGACGACGCCACCTCCTTACAGGGCCAGCAGCGCCCGATCAGCGGGTGTCGATGCGCTTCAGTCCGTCAACCGCGGCAACCCAGATAGCCCCGGAGCCTCGGTCGTAGGCGAAGTCCGTGTAGATGGAGTTGATGGGAGGAACCGAGAGATCGAACGCTCCGTCGCGGAGCGAGATGGGATGGATCAGACCGTCGACATCGTACCCGGAGAACCAGACCTCCTCTGTCGTCACGGCGAGCACCGCAGACACGTTCCCGGGGAGCTCGATCGGCTCTGAGAGCCCGTTGGAGCCGGGGTCGATCGTGTGTGCCACCCACGCCTCGGGGTTGTGGAGCGAGTCGTTGACGCCGTCCGCCGGTGCGGTTACCCACACCGCGCTCGCGCCCGCCTGGACGCTGAACGCGGGGACCGGGATCGTCGCGCTGACAGAGTTGGCGACCGGGTCGACCCGCACGAGGTCGGTTCCCCGCTCCTCGCTCGGACCGGTGAGGTTCACGCCGGCCACCCACACTGCTTCCGCTCCGACGGCGATCTCGTCGTCGTAGCCCGACAGACCATGGAGCGGGATCGTCGCCACGACCTCGCCGGTCTCCGGCTCGATCCGCACCAGCGAGGCAAGGTTCTGCTGGCCAAGGTCGGAGCGATCCTCGATCACCTCCACCCACGCGGCCCGCTCGTCCGCAGCGACGGACGTGATCCCGTCGCCCGGGACGCGGATCCGCGCCGTCACCACGCTCGTGGCCGCATCGACTCGCTCGATCAGGCTCGTCTGGGGGAACCCGACCCAGACGGCTCCAGCTCCGGCCGCCACGTACCAGGGATCGGGCTCCAGCGGCGTCGTGGCGAGCACCCGCCCCGACTCGGGCTCGAGCTTGACGAGGACCTCTGAGCCGGTCTTGCCCGTGGACGCCAAAGCCCACACCGCTCCCTCGCCGACGGCGATCCTGCTCGCGACGAGCCCGCCCGGCAGAGCGACGTCGCTGACGCTCGAGCTGTTGGGCGCTGGTGGAGGCGAGGAAGCTGTCGCGGGAGCGGGCCCCCATGCCGGCCCGCCCCACAGATCCTCCCCGAGCAGCCGGACGTTGGATCCGTCGGCGGCCATCACGTACACGCCGTTCTCGACCCAGTCGTAGGGATCGCCCGAGCCGGTCGGTGTGGCGCCCATGGACACGATGAACCGCCCGTCCGGCGACCAGTCGGCCCCCCACCAGATGCGTCCGTCGGTCGTAGTTGGCGCTAGGCCCGAACCGTCGACGTTGACCGTGTGCAGCGCTCCGCCGAATTGCCCTCCGCCGCCGCCGCTCGTCTCCCAGCCGCCGATCGAGAACAGGATCTTCGTGCCGTCCGGGGACCACGAGGGGTCAAACGCGAACTCCCCCTCCCCAAGACTGGTGATCCTGGTCAGGTCGGTGCCGTCGGTCTTGACGGTCCACAGATCCTTGCTCGTGAACGCGATCCTGGAGCCGTCCGGCGACCAGGTCGGCATCCAGGTCGGCGGGTGGTCCTCCGGGACGGAGGGGAGGCCGGGCAGGACCCGGTCGTTCGAGCCGTCGACATCGACCAGATGGATTGAGCCGGCCCTGCCGCCGTAGTAGGCGAGGGTGCTTCCATCGGGAGACCACGCGAGCTGCCCCCACCCGTCGAAGTGGGACACGAGGATCCGGAAGCCGGTGCCGTCGACTCCGATCACGCAAAGCGACGTCCCCGGGTCGTACCAGCGGATGAAGGCGATCCGCGTGCCGTCCGGGGACCACTGCGGGGCTGACTCCTCGAAGTAGCCGCGATCTTCGGCTCGATGATCGGGCTCCCTGCCGGTCGTGACCTGTCTCGCCTCTGTGCCGTCCCGGCTCACCACCGTGACCCGAGGCGGGTCGCCGGTCGCGAGGGCGATCAAGCCGTTCTCGGGGGTCTGGGCCGCAGGTCGGGGCTCGGGACCTGTTCTGAAGGCAATGGCGGCGAAGCCGACTCCCGCCGCTGCGAGGGCCAAGGCGGTCAGGGCGGCCACGACCCGCCCTCGGGGCTGGGACGCCGGAGGCTCCTCCGCTCCCTGGTGCGCCTTGTTCCCGATGAAGTCGACCGCCATGGTGGCCTACTGCAGGCGTCTGGATGAGCGCGGGAATCCCGGGATCAGCTCCATACACAGCAGACTGTGGCGCGCCGGGCACGGTTTCAGGCGCTGGGCACATCGGGGTGTGTGGGCCGCGGCGGGCTCAAGATTTCCACCCGCCCTCCCCTGTCATCTGCGGCCTCGGACGGGCCACCTAAGACTCCACAAGAGAGGCCGTGCCCTCTGCGAACGAGCCGCGAGTCTGCAACGGCCATTCGACACTGATCTCTCTCAAGAATCAAGGCGACCCCATTGCGGGAACCCAAAGCCGCCGAGCGGTGTATGGGAGGAGCCACAGAGGAGCGGTCGCTATGAGGACGACCATCGCTGGACTGGTCAGCGTCCTGATGATCTCGGCCTGTGCGGGTGTCGGCGAGCGCGGGGATATCTCGCCCCCGGGCTCGACCCCGGGCTTGAACCCGGCCTCGTCGGCGGGCCCGAACACCTGTCCGGTGACCGTTCCTCCACAGCCCGGCATCGTGGCCCCTGAACCGTATCCGCCCGAGCCCCCGTTCGAGCAAGTCTGGTACGGGAGCCCCGAACTTTGGACCATCCTCGATGCGGACGGTGCGGTATGGAGGGATCTACCGGTTGGAAAAGGCCCCCACGCCGTCGGTAACAAGACGTTGTGGTTCAGCGAGAACTTCTCGACCGCGGAGGGCGAGGACTTCTCCGCCGATGCAGACATCACCCTTACAGCGGTAGATCTCGACGGGTCCGCTCCCACGGTGGTTCAAGAGGGCGGAGTCCCCTCCTTCAATCGCGACATCAAGAACTTCATCCTCGTTGGCCTCGGACTCCCAGAGCCGGGATGCTGGGAAGTCACCGCCAGGTACAAAGGGGCCGAGCTCACTTACGTGCTTCTAATCGAGGAATGAGCCACGCCCACCTTGAAGGTATGCGGAGGTCAGAAGGAACGGATCGCGGCTTCTAACGTCTTCGACGACCATCGAGGGAGTTGCCTGGGCCGGTGAGGCGGATTCTCGGCGTTTTCATCCCAGACAGGCGAGAGTGGCTCCTGTGAGGAGGTGCGAAGGGCGCGTCTCGCGGGTCAGCTCCGGGACGCTGCGGCAGAGCGGGATCGCCCCTTGTCGACGCCGTCGATGTAGCGCCCCCGCCGGGGGCAATCTGGTACTTTTCGCACGTGCCGCACCGGTAGCGGCCTCCGCTCCGCATGTCGTGTCTGCCTCGAGGAGGTTCGCCGATGACGTCGATCGAGGTGCGTCCGTTCCGTCGCAGTGACCGCGAGCAGCTGACCGCGCTCGTTAGCGCGCACGCCGCGGCGGTCGTCCCAGGCGCCACCGTCTCCGTCAACACGGTGATGAGTCAGCTGGAGCGCGAGCCCGGCGAGTTCATCGTCGACCCTTGGGTGGGCGAGCGCGTGACGCTCGTCGCCGAGCAGCGCCAGCGTGTCGTGGCGGCCGCGCATCTCCTGCGCTACGCGGACGATGACCGTGTCGGGGAGTCCTATCGCGACGCCGTCGAGATCCGTTGGTTCCTCTTCTGGCCCGAGGCTCCGTACTGGCCGGACTCGGCGGAGGCCGCGGAGGCTCTGATGGCCGCCTCCCTTGCGCAGCTCGACCGCTGGGGTGTGACACGCCAGTACGCGGACGGGACGCTGCCGGCACCAGGCGTCTACGGTCTTCCCGAACAATGGCCTCACGTTCGAGCGGTCTACGAAGGGGCCGGATTCGTGCAGGAGGGCAAGACGGAGATCGTCTACATCGCCACCGTCGCCGGGCTTCCTCGTCCGGCGAAGGACCCAATCACCGGACTCGGCGTGCGACGGTCGGTGGGCGTCAACGGCACGCGCCTCTCGGGAGTGCTCGGGGACGAGGTCATCGGCTACATCGAGGTCGAGGCGCTGGAGGATGCTGCACGACTCCCCCGACACGGAGGGTGGGCCGACATCGGTAACCTCCACGTCGTCGACGCTCATCGCCGCCGAGGCGTCGGGACGTGGCTCGTCGGACAGGCGGCAGACTGGCTGTCCTTGGCACGCATCGACCGTGTACTCGCCTATGCCTGGCTAGAGCAGGAGGACGAGGTCGCCTTTCTCACAGCGGCGGGCTTCCGCGAGATCACTCGCACCAAGCGTGGGTGGGTGCGCACGCCAGCCGAGCGGCCTTCGTAGACGCTGCTCTTGCGCGCGCACGAACGTATCGGGGTCGATCGTTGGCGACGGCTCTAGCGGTAGTCGACTGAGTCCAGCATCGTCGTGCGTACACGAAGATCGCCGAGTGGGGCCACATCGGGGCCACAATTGGCGGGGAAACCTAGGGAATCGAAGGGAAGCGAAGAGACGCGAAACCGTAGGTCAAAGCCCCTTTCGTCCCCATCGTTCCTGGTCGCGAGCATGCCTCAATCGGTCTTGAAAACCGTTAGCGGGGCGACCCGCTCCTGGGTTCGAATCCCAGTCCTCCCGCGATCTACCCGTGGTTCGTAGTCATCTCGCACTTGGCCTTCTCGAGCCGGGCCGAGCGAGTCCTCACCCACTGCCCATGCCAGACAGCGTGACCGCCTGTCTTCTTCAAACGCCGTAGGCCGGTTGTCAGACTTTCACGGAAGCGCACTCCGCATTTGACTCCGCGTCAACAGGGCTGGGGGGAGGGGAAGATGCCGGCCGGTCCACCGAAGCGCCTTCGGTCACTTCGCACGTCGATCCCGCTCGTGCTCAGTATCTCCGTCCTCTTGCTCGCTGCGGGACTGCCCTTGCTGCCGGGCACCGCAACCGGGGCCGGAGGAGAGCAGGCGCCGCTCGTTTCGCCGCCGGGAGAGCCGCCCGGCGCGATCCCGCTCGCCGACCGAAGGCCCGTGCTCTCGGTCCCCGACGAGAACGGGGTCCGCGATCCCGAGCTGAGGCCGGTCTCCCTTCCGAACTGGGTGAGGCCGGACCAGCCACCGGCAGGCGCGAAGAGCCTGCCGATGCGCGGAGGCGCCAACTACAACGTGTTCGGACTGGGCCCGGACAACGCCGCTCACGTGGCCCAGGTCTTCACGCAGGACGTGAACGAGCGGGCCGCCAACGGCGAGTGGAGGGACGTGCGCAGCCACCTCGAGCCGGAGCCCGGCTACGGCTGGCGGGCGACGGTCTCGGGCGTGACCTCACACTTCCCGGCCACCCTGTCCGCCAGCACCCCTGTCCGCGTCGATCTCGGTAGCGGCGCCGTCCTCAGCGTCGTCCCCGACGAAGTCGACTCCTCGGCGACGGGGCGAGCGGCGCACGGCGCGGTGACCTACCCGAACGCGCTACCTCAGACCGACGTCGTCTACCGCCCGGCCCTCGGCGGCTACAAGGAGGACGTCGTCCTGAAGACGCCGCAGGCCGACGCGGCGCTCTCGTACCTCATCAACGCGCCGGGGCTCACACTCCGGACGACGCCGACCCGTGAGGTGGAGGTCCTGTCCGGCGGCACCCCCATCGCCAGGATGCTCGCGCCGCTGGCGTTCGACTCCTCGCCCGACCCGCTCTCCTCGGTCGGGTCGCTCAAGCTTGAGGAGCTCGGTTCCGGCCGCTACCGACTGGGCGTCGCCATCGACGCCGCGTTCCTGGACAAGGCGACCTATCCGGTAACGGTGGACCCGCCCACCGTGAAGGTCTTCACCGACACCGCCGACACGTGGGTGAACTCGTCGAGCCCGGACACCGACTACTCCTCGGCCACCGGCCTATTGGTGCAGGAGGGGGCGTACTCGGGGCGCGCCTTCGTCCGGTTCGACACCACCGGGCTTCGCCAGCCCGGCCGGATCGTGTACTCGGCGGACGTCTTGTTGTACGTCTCGAGCGGGCCCGGCAGCGGCCCGATGATCGATGCGAGCAGGGTGACCGGCGCGTGGCCGACCCCCCTCACGTGGAACACGCAGCCGACCGTCGGGGCGGTGTTCGACTCCACCAACTGCGGCGCCTGCTCGGGGTGGATGGGCTGGGAGATGAAGTCGATGTACCAGCACATCCTGGACCCCGCCAACCCCGACCCGTGGACCGACTTCGGGGTCCGGCTGTCGACCGGCGGCACGGCCTCCTACATCTTCTACTCGGGGAACTCCATCGCCCCCCCGACCCTCCAGATCTACTACAACGACCTCCCGGACGCGCCGAGCGCCTCCTTCCCTCGGGACAACTACGTGTCCGAGGACGACAGCCCCACGCTGAAGGTCAGCGGCGTCCCAAGCGACCCCAACGGCGACGAGGTGATGGTCCGGTACCAGCTCTCCGACGACCCGAACGATTTCACCGGCTCCCACGTCGTCTGGGAGAGCCCGTGGACCGACGAGCGATCCTACGTCGTCCCCTCCGGGATCCTGGTCGACGGGCAGACGTATTACTGGCGGGCCCAGTCCTTGGACGTCTGCCCGGTCTGGCCCTGGTACAACTTCGCGATGTGCTCGCTGACCGACGGCCAGGGGATCACGCGGGACCCGAAGGCGAGCGCGACCCGGGCCGTGACGATCGTCCTCAAGCACTTCGGCGACGACCCCCGATGGGCCATGTGGTCCCACGACGTCGGGAACGGCATGACCGCCAAGGTGAACGAGGCGAACGGCAACCTGGTCCTGGACCTGCCGATGGACACCCTGTCCACGGCGATCGGGGATCTGTCGGTCGGCCTTTCCTACAACTCGCAGCAGAACGCCGACCTCGGGCTCACCCCCGGGTGGGACCTCGCCATCGGCCCCGAATCCTCGGCCCGGGATCTTCCGAAGGAGCTCGTCAAGCTCGGCGATCCCTCGGACTTCCCCGACGCCGGCCTCAAGGTGAGGCTCGGGGGAGGACGGGCCATCTACTTCCCGCACCGGGAGAGGCGCGTGTTCGCCTCGGTCGGATCGGGGGCCGGCACCATCAAGCAGAACGCCGACGGGACCTTCCTGTACAAGAAGGATGACGGAAGCACGTACACCTTCAGGGCCAGCGGCAAGCTGATCGAGGCCAACCCCGCGTCCTCGCAGCTGTCCTCCGGCGCGAACTCGCTGGACTACACGTTCAACGCGTCCGAGCAGCTGACCCAGGTCACCGACCCCAAGGGCAGGTCCATCACCGTCGACTGGTCGAACGGCAAGCCCTCGGCCATCTCCACGTGGGCCGGCCAGACGTGGAACCTGTCCTACTCGGGAGGGCACCTTGCGAACGTCAGCGTCTCGGTGACCAACCCGTCCACACTTCCCTCGCCCACCACGGTGACCGAGACGGTGGGGTTCTCGTACAACGCGAACGGGCTCGTTCAGGAGATCGACAACGGCGTGACGTCCGCCGCGAACCGCACCGGGTGGAGGGTGACCTACACGCTGGATCCCAAGGGCAACTACCGGGTCGCGACGATCACCGCCCCCGGTGGGGGAGCCCCGACCACGCCGACGCCCTGGACGTTCCAGTACGCGGCCCCCTACTTCGGATCGACCGCGAGCACGGCGTGCGTGACCGACCCGCTGGCCTCGCCGGCGAGGCAGTTCTGCACGGGAGCCCACCAGACCAAGGTGGACTTCAACACCGCCGGCCTTCCCATCAGGATCGCCGGCCCGGCGGATCAGACGGGGTACTGGCCGGTCACCACCACGATCTGGGACTCCAACAACAACATGGTGTGCAAACGGACCCCGGCCGCGAACGCCGCGAGCCTGATCACCGATGCGGACGCCTGCAAGAACGACAACCGTTCCACCCGCTGGACCTACAGCAACAACCCGCCGTTCCAGATGCTCACGAAAATGCACCCCGCTCCGAACCCCGACGGGACGGGCGCCCGGGTCCTCGACACCTACCAGTACGACGCCGACACCAACGGGGGCAACTTCAACGGGCTGTGGATCGAGAAGTACGGGAACAAGGACCTTGCCGGCGTCCCGGCGGACGAAGGCGTGTGGTACGGCTTCGATCAGACCTGGGGGGCCGGCGCGCCGCCGGGCGTTCCCGGAGACGGCGACGGCTGGAGCCTTCGGTGGAGCGGGTACCTGAACCTGACCAGCTGGAACGACCCGAAGCGGACGGCCTTCCGGGTGACCACGTACGACGAGGGCGTCACGCTGATCCTGGGGAACAGCGCGCTTCTCGACTGCGCGGGGACCACCCAGCCCCAGGGCACCTACAACTGCGGCACCAACCAGGTCGTGAGCAAGAGGCTGTGGCCGGGACTGCGGCCGATCACGATCGAGTACGCCGATCTGTCGGGCAACGCCTCCTTCAAGCTGGAATGGGACCAGGGCAACGGCAACTGGCAGACCGTCCCCGACTTCAAGTTCCAGAGCAACCTGGGGCTACTCGTGTTCAAGACGACCAACGACGACACCCGGGACGTTCTGCAGACCCATTACGTCTTCGACACCGACGACGCCAAGGCACGGCGCCTGCCATCGGCGGTGGCGTTGAAGGACCTCGTCTCGACGGAGGTCCGCAGAACGGCGTACGGCTACAACCAGTACGGACAGGTCACCACCGTGACGACGGCCGCCGGGACGGCCCTAGCGGCGACCGCCACGAACACCTACACGAACAACGGCACGACCTCGTGCCTGACGACCGTCATGCATCCCACCGGGGCGCAGACCGACCACACGTGCAACGCGGCGGGCGACGTGACGAGCACGACCCAGGTCGTGCGGGCCGTGGCCAACCAACCGGCCCAGAGCCGGGTTACGACGACCGAGTACGACAGTCTGGGACGGGTGACCAAGGTCACGCGTCCCTCCGGCGGCTACACCATCACGACCTACGATCGGGCCGGACGCGCCGTGAACCTCGACCGGTTCCTGGGGGCCGGCGCGGGCCAGGACGCCCACGCGTACACCGACTACGTCTACGACGATGCCGGCCACCTGATCGACGAGACGCAGCCGGCCGTCCCCGACCCGGCGAACCCGGGCCAGACGGTCCGCCCCACGGTCCACTACGTCAACGACTGGCTGGACAACGAGACCTCGAGGACCGACGTCCGGGGCAAGGTGTGGCGGACCGCCTACGACTCCTTCCGCCGGGCGATCCAGACGACGAGCCCGTCGGGGCTCGTGACGAGCACGGAGTACCGGCTCTCGAGCGGCGGGGCGTACCAGAACCGGATCACGACCTGGACCCCTCCGGGGAACCCGAACGGCGTGGCAACGGTGACGGACCTGAACGTCCTCGGTTGGAAGACCTCGGAGCGCGTGGGGTCCCTCAACGCCACCACGTATACCTACGACCGCCTCGGCAACCTCACCCAGGTCACGGATCCGGCAGGCGCAAAGACCCGCACCACCTACAGCGGCTTCTCCCAGGTCACGACGAGGGTCGACTTCTACCAGTCGAGCCAGGCGGCCACCACGAGCTCGACCTACGACGCCGCGGGGCGGCTGCGGACGGTGGACGGGCCCCGGAATGACATCGACGACTCCATCACCTTCGACTACGACCTCGTGGGACGGCTCACCTCGGCCACGCAGAACGGCCTGATCCTGCCGGGGACCGCGTCGACGCCCGTCAGCACGGGCTACGTGTGGGACGACGCGGGCGAGCGGGTGCGCGTGGCCCAGCCGATGTCGTCCACGCAGAGCCTGGTCCGGGACTGGACCTACGACACCTCAGGACGCTTGGCGAGCTACGCCGACGCTAGGGGGACGACGACCTACAGCTACGGGCCCGGAGATTTCCTGGAGTCCGTGGCCGACCCAAGGAACCTGACGCTGAGGTTCGAATACGACAACCAGGGCCGTCGGACCCGTCGCTACGCGCTGTCCGGAGGCAGCACCGTCGATGACCAGACCTTCATGTACGACCTGGCTGGCAACATGCTGTCCGCCAAGGTGGTGGCCTCCGGCACCGCCATCACCATGGACTACGACAACGACGCCAGGCTCTGGCACGTGTACCAGGCGAGCTACCCCACCGCCACGACCACGTACAGCTACAACACCTCCACCGGTCGGCTCTCCTCGATCGTGGATCCCGCCGGCACGACGAAGTACACCTACACGGCGAACGGGCAGCTGTACCAGTTGACGGAACCGTTCTCCAAGACCTCGGTCACGTACACCTACGACACCGCAGGCCGGGCCACCAAGCGGACCGACGGCGCGGGGCTGTGCTGGACCCAGACCTACGAGACCGGCACGGGACGGGTGGACAAGCGGACGATTAGGGTGAATGGATCGAGCTGCAGCTCCACGATCCTCGGCACCTTCGACCTCGGCTACGACCTCGCCTCCAACGTCACCTCCCGGGCGGAGACGGTCACGACCGAGACGGGGGGGAACAACGCCGACTCGGGGACGTGGACCTACGCCTACGACGCGGCGAACAGGATGATCTCCTCCACCGCTCCGCCTCCCTCGAGCACTGTCACCACCTACGGCTACGACGGGGCGGGGAACCGGACATCCGTGAAGGTGGGCTCGGGCAGTCCCGTCACAACCGACCACGACGCCGCGGGGCTTCCGACGTCCTCCTCGGATGGCACGACCTACACGCACGACGCCCTCGGCGAGCTCACCCAGATCGACCGAGGTGGAGGCACGGCGAACGACTGGCACGTGATCTACGACTCCTGGGGGAACACGAGGAGCGCCGCTCACGAGCCCACCGGGACGCCGGACGTCTCCTACACCGTCGATGCCCTGGACCGCGTGCTGTCGCGGACGGCGGGAGGGACGAGCATTTCCTACACCTACCAGGGAACGGAGGAGAACGTCGCCAAGGCCCAGGTTGGCGCTTCCACTCCTGTCTACTACGACTTCAGCCCGTCCGGGCCGCTGGCCCAACGCACCGGGACCGATTCCGCCACGCTTCGGTACTACCTCCGCGACCTCCACGGCGACGTTGTCGCTACGGCCGCCACGTCCGGTACCAACAGGGTGAAGGGATCGATCCTGTACTCGCCGTGGGGTGAGCCGGGGGCACACACGGGGGAGATGTCCACCTCACCGACCCAGGGGTACCTGGGGTTCCAGGGAAACCTGACGGATTCATCGACCGGCCAGGTGGACATGCTCACCCGGTTCTACGAGCCCACCTTGGGCCGGTTCACCAAGAGGGACGTCGTGTTCGGGGACCCCACCGATCCGGTGAGCCTGAACCAGTTCGTGTACGGGGCCGACGCCCCGGTCACGTTCACCGATCCCACGGGGATGCTGCTCGTGGCTGGCGGGGGCGGTGGGTCTTGTACCCGAGCCTGCGCGCAAAGGCTGGACGAGGTCTCGCGCCCAGAGGCGGTCAGCAGCCCATCGACCGATCCCCCGCAGATGCCCCCGATCATCACGTACGCCAAGGTTATGTTCAACCCGGACCTGCCCATGGAGCAGCGGGTGGCGGCCGCAAAGGCGATCTACGAGAACTACGGGGAGCAAGGGCGGGAAATCGCGTGGAACTGGCTCGAAGCGCAGCGGCTCGCCCAGGAGGCATCGACCTGGCATCAGGTAACCCATCACTTCTACTCCAGCTGGCAGGCCGGACCCGACGCCCCGAAGTATGTCGGTGGAGCCATGATCGCCGTCTCACTCGGAACCATCGCCTGCGTGGCGGGAGGCTGCGCAGCTGTTGCCGGCGCCGCGAGAGTTGCTGCCGGGGCCGCGAGCGCCGGGGCTGCCAAGGTCGCTCAACTGGCTGACAGGGCCTCAACTGCCGGGCGGCAGACGGTCACGTCGGCCAGTGCGTCTTCGATCCCGTATAACAGTGCTGTTTTGACCAAGGCTGCTCAGGACCCCAGATTCCACGACTTCCCAAGGTACCTGAACAACATCATCATGTCGCAGGGCACGTATGTAGAGAAGACTTCAACCTACGGGGTATACCGCTTGTCCGGATTCCTCAACGGAGCGAAGGGTGTGTTCGAAGTCGGTGTTGATACCATCCGATACGGGGATCCAACCATTACTCATCGCTTCTTCAGGCCGATCGGTTGACGGTATGAGCATGTACATCGCGGAAGTCGTTCACGATCTTCCCGACCTTCGTCAGATCGAGTTCGACGTGCCCGGGGGGATGGGCGAAGTCACGCTTCAAGTAGCCGTGCGACCGGTTGGTGCGGAACCATGGGTGGGGCTCTTCCGCACGCTGAAGTACTCTGACGTGAACGTAATTCAAGTATGGGACGATGGTCCGATGCTCCTAGCGGTCGCCGGCGGGTACCCCCACTTCATCGATACGCGAAACCCGTTGCGTCGGGTGGAGATGCCGGTCTTCCCCGTAAGGCACATATTGCGGCACGAGAGTTCCCTCGTCGTGCTCGGAGATTTCGTAAGGATGTGCGGAGTCCTCGGGACTGGCGTCGATTGGGTCTCTCCGACACTCGCCGACGATTGGCTCGACGACGTGCACTTGGATGGAGAGGACGTTGTTGGGCGCGGAAGCATGAATGCGACGGGGGAATGGGCTCCGTTCAGAATCAATGTGCGCGACGGGACGACGGAGACGCAGTGGGTCGACTACGTCTAGACACGCCGTAGTCCCCCTTCTGGTCTTGACCCCGCCTTACTTGTACGAAGACGGGCCTGCCACGAGGCCGGGTTCCAAGGTTTCGACGGCGGCGGTAGCGCAACGGCAGTGCTCCAGACGCTAGCTCTCCCGCATGTGCTTGAATTCTCATTGGGCGTGACCGTACACAAATCGCGACACCAGCTCCGAGCAGCAGGGACGTCGGGTAACATCATCGCCTCCGCGCCGGCTTCCTGAGGAGGCACCCGATGCTGCTCTCGCTCGTCTACCTCGTCCTTCGTCGTCTGCTCCGGGCATTGGCTCCGTCAGCTCGGAGTGACCTAGAGCGGGAGATCGAGTTGCTGGTCCTGCGACATCAGGTACAGGTGCTCTCGAGGGAGTTCGCCGCCCGCCGTTCCGCACGCGGGAGCGGATGCTGCTCGCGGCGGCGAGCCGGATCCTCCCTCGCCATCGGTGGAGGGCGTTCATGGTGGCTCCTCGGACCCTGCTCCGGTGGCACCGAGAGCTCGTTCGCCGCAAGTGGACGTACCACCGCCGCGGAGTAGGCAGGCCGGGGCTCGATCAGGAAACGGTCGAGCTGATCGTGCGAATGGCCAGGGAGAACCCCCGGTGGGGCTACCTCAGGATCCGGGGCGAGCTGATGAAGCTCGGCATCCGAGTATCCGCCACGGCGATCCGGATGGTCCTTCGCCGAGAAGGTCTCGGCCCCGCCCCTCGCCGAGGGGGCCCCTCGTGGAGCGAGTTCCTCCGGGCCCAAGCCCACGGCGTCCTGGCCTTCGACTTCTTCACTGTCGAGACGGTCTGGCTCCGCACCATGTACGTGCTGTTCGGCATCGAGCTCGGCTCCCGCAGGGTGCACGTCCTCGGCGTCACCAGGAACCCCGACTCGGCGTGGGTCACCCAGCAGGCCCGGAACCTGGCGGTGGGGGAGCGGCTTCGGGGCGTTCGGTTCCTGATCCGAGACCGCGACGCCAAGTACTCCGGTCCCTTCGACGAGGTCTTCCGGAGCGAGGGGGTGAAGGTCGTCAAGACGCCGATCCGGGCCCCGAAGGCGAACGCCTTCGCCGAGCGGTGGGTCAGGACGGCACGCTGGGAGTGCCTCGACCACCAGTTGATCCTCGGCCGAGGTCACCTCGAGCGAGTCCTTCGGGAGTTCGCTGCCCATTACAACGCCGAGCGGCCGCACCGGGGACTTAGGCTCGCACGTCCCTCGCCCCCGACGTCATCGAGTTCGGCAAGCAGCGGCGGCGCGGTCCGCAGGCGCGACCTGCTGGGCGGCATGATCCACGAATACCACCGAGAAGTGGCGTGACGCCAATATCTGTACCCCTCACCGAGACGTGATCACCGTCAAGCGCGTCTTCGGCGACCCCTACGAGAAGGACGGCGTCACCATCATCCCGGCGGCCACGGTACAGGGAGGCGGTGGCGGGGGAGGAGGGGAGGGCCCCAGCGGTCAAGGCAAGGGTGAGGGTGGCGGGTTCGGGCTCTCCGCCCGGCCAGCCGGGGCCTACGTGATCAACAACGGTGAGGTGACATGGCAGCCCGCGGTGGACGTCAACCGGGTGGTGGCTGTGGGAGGGGCGGTGGCCATGGTGGCCTTCCTGACGCTCCGATCCATCGTCAGGGCGCGAGCTAAGGCGAGAAAAGTCCAGGACTGATGCCCGCAGCTGCACGCCATTCAATGGACGCCCGAAAAGTTGCCGAAAAGTTGCCAGAACGGCGTCGCGGGAGGCCGTTCAGTAGACGTGGCGGAACTCGGTAGAAGCCGCTGACCAGCGGACTTCTCAACGCAAGCCCGCCACCAGCGGTTTCAAGTTGCCCTTGCCATCCTTGACGCGGAAGAGGTCAGAGGTTCAAATCCTCTAGCGCCCACCAAGACCGCAGGCCAAAGCCCTCTTTTGATGTTGCTCCGTTCT
>JBOGVH010000064.1:0-3124 GCA_050695235.1 Actinomycetota bacterium | reverse complement strand
CACGAACACACCGTCCACGCCGAGCTGCATCATCAGCGCCGCGTCGGCCGGCGTGGCCAGGCCGCCCGCGGCGAAGTTCACCACCGGCAACCTGCCGGTCGCCGCCACGTCTCGCACCAGCTCGACCGGCGCGCCGAGCTCCTTGGCCGCCGAGACGTACTGCTCCGGGCGGAGGGTCTGGAGCCAGCCCGACTGGCGGAGCATCGCCCGCTGGTGGCGGACGGCCTCCACCACGTTGCCCGTGCCGGCCTCACCCTTGGTCCGGATCATGGCCGCGCCCTCGGCCAGCCGCCGGAGGGCCTCGCCCAGGTCCCGTGCCCCACAGACGAACGGCACGGTGAACGCCCACTTGTCGATGTGGTGCTCCTCGTCGGCGGGCGTGAGCACCTCGCTCTCGTCGACGTAGTCCACGCCCACGGACTGGAGGATCTGGGCTTCGGCGAAGTGCCCGATCCGGGCCTTGGCCATCACCGCGATGGTCACCGCGCCCATGATCTCCTCGATCTTGGCGACGTCGGCCATCCGCGCAACGCCCCCGTCCCTGCGGATGTCGGCGGGGACCCGCTCCAGCGCCATGACGGCGCACGCCCCGGCGTCCTCGGCGATCTTGGCCTGCTCGGCGTTGGTCACGTCCATGATGACCCCGCCCTTCAGCATCTCGGCCAAGCCCGACTTCACCCGGAAGGTGCCGGTCTCGCGATCCACGGTTGCCTCCTGCCCGCTGCCCAGGGCTTCAGTCTACCGCCGGACCCCGAGCGGCCAGAGGTGTGGGAGGTCCTACCGGTCTGCCTCTACGCTGATCGTGCTGGGCAGGAGCTCCACCCAGGTGACGCCGGGCGCGAGGGCGATCTGCCTCCCGGTCTTCGTGACGAACGTGGTCACGTCCTTCAGGGTCTCGCGCTCCCACCGGCCGATGACCATCCGGCCGTCCCGGAACACGTAGGCCCTGCCCGAGCCTGTCAGCTCGACCTCGGGCGAATGGTTGCCGGCCGCGTCGACGATCGGCCCGTTGCTGACCTCGACCTGCATGACCACCACGTTCGCCGCGCGGACCTGGGTGCCGTCCTCGAGCACGTGGGGGACGGTCCCGTGGGACCGGAGCCAGGCCGACTGCGTTCTGCTCCATGTCCAGTACACGTCGGAGTAGGACGAGAACGGCAGGTGCACGGTGCGGGCCTTGCGAGAAGGTCCCGCGACCTCGGGATCGTACGAGAAGACGGGTGCGGGGGCGCCGTCCCGCGACTTCGCGGCCTTCCACAGCTGCCGGGTGGACGTGTACAGGTTGTGCGGAGTCGGGCGGCTGTCGTCGCGGTCGTATGCGGAGATGGCGATGTCGTAGTTCATGTCGATCACGCCGGCCCGCTCGATGGCCCGCACCACCGGAGCCTGGCCGCCGGCATAGCCCATCACCGGGTGGCCGAACTGGACCAGGACCTTGGGATCGGTGGTCCGGCCGCTTCGGACCGGCCCAACCCTCCCGGCGTTGTGGCACTGGTACACCACGATGAACCTGGTGATCCCTCCCTCCACGGGTTCCTCATAGACGACGTCGGCCCGGTCCAGGCCGGCCTGGGGCCGTGCGTCCGGAAGGTTCTCCACCTTGATGGCGAGCGCTGGGCGGTCGGGGACCTGGCCCTGGGGGGCCGGTTCCCCCGTGAGGGGGCACTGCGGGGGCGGCGGCGGCTCGGCCAGGCCGACCCTGGACATGGCGTCCTGGACGAAGGCCGGAGCCCGGTTGGGGAAGACGGCGAAGTAGCCGACGGCGGCGAGCGCCAGGACCGCGACGGTCGACGCCCCCGCCGCCACCTTTCCGCGACGGGTCAAGCTCAAGGGACCTCCATGTGGTTCGGTGGGTATCGGGGGGCCTGCGGGGCACCGGCCGTACGCCGGACCGGAGGATGCTACCCGCCGGCCGGGCCTCTCTCAACGAGGTGCGGCAAGAACGTCACATCTCCTCGAGGCGGCGGATCCGGTCCTCGATCGGCGGGTGGGTGGAGAACAACCGTTCCAGGGGGCCCATCCGCTCGCCCTGGATCCGCGACGGCTGGTTCAGCCACAGGTGGGCCGTGGCGTTGTTCGCCGAGCGCATGGGGATGCTGCTTGCAGCCGCGATCTTCTTGAGCGCGGCCGCCAGTCCGGGCGGGTATCGGGTGAGCATCGCCCCCTGGGCGTCCGCCAGGTACTCGCGTTGCCGCGACATGGCGAACCGCACGATCTGCCCGACGATCGGCGCAAGGATCAGCAACACCAACCCCGCGGCGAACAGGATGGCCTCGGCCGGCCCTCCCCCCCGATCGTTGCCGCGACGCCCACCCACCCCGCCCCACCACAGGGCGCGCGTGAAGAACTCGGAGATCAGGACGACGGCACCGACAAGCGTCGCCACGATGGTTCCGACGAGCATGTCGCGGTCCAGGATGTGGGACATCTCGTGGGCCACGACCCCCTCCAGCTCCACCCGGTTCATCGCGTCCAGCAGCCCCTGGGTCACGGCGATCGAGGAGTGCTCGGGGTCGCGCCCGGTCGCATACGCGTTCGGGGCTTGCTCCGGCACGATGTACACGCGGGGCTTGGGGATCCCACCTGCGATGGCGAGCCCCTCGACGATGTTGTGCAATCGTGGCTCCTGTTCCGGCGTCACCTCGCGCGCACGGGTGGAGGCCAGCACGATCCGGTCGCCGTAGAAGTACGAGCCGGCCGACATGGCGACGGCGAGGGAGACGCCGAAGATCAGCCAGACCGGACCCTGCTGGGTGATGAGCCCGATCGCGTAGCCCACCGCCCCGAGCAGCAGGATCGCTCCCAGGATGAGGACGACCGACTTCCGCCGGTTCGACGCGATCTGCTCGTACACGGACTATGGGTGGGTGAGGTCCACCTGGACGGGCCCGCGGATCGGATCCTCGATGTCGAAGAACTCCCGAGGCGTGAACCCGAAGACCTTCGCGACCACGTTCGAGGGCACGGCCTGGATCCGCGTGTTCAACAGCATCACCTGGTCGTTGTACAACTGCCGGGCGTAGGCGATCCTCGACTCGGTCCCGGTCAGCTCCTCCTGGAGGGCCAGGAAGTTCTGGCTCGCCTTCAGGTCGGGGTAGTTCTCCGCCACCGCCATCAGGCGCCG
>JBOGVH010000063.1:0-10677 GCA_050695235.1 Actinomycetota bacterium | reverse complement strand
TTCGAGCCCTTCGCCGCCGGCTCCCCGTTCGAGACATGGGTGATCCCCACGTTTCACCAGGGCTCGTTCGGGGATCTGGCCGACGAGGAGGTCGACCACTTGGCCGCCATCCTGATCCGCGTCCTCGCCGCGATCCGGCGGGCCTGCGGCGACCCCGACTTCAACCTGGTCATGTACTCGGCCCCCACGAACGGCCATACGAACGAGGTCTTCCACTGGCACATCAAGATCGTGCCGAAGCTCTCAACGCAGGCGGGCTTCGAGTTGGGCTCCGCCATGAGCATCAACACGGTGCTCCCCGAGGACGCTGCGACGAGCCTCCGCAACACCCTGGCACCCGCTGTCGCACCTCGACTCGGCTAGGGGGATCAGCCCGCGGCGACGGCGGTTCGGAGCCGAGCCACCGTGGCCTCCCGGCCCAGCAGCTCCAGCGACTCCGGGAGCGGCGGCGAGACGTTCGACCCGGTGACGGCGGCCCGGATGGGCTGCCACCCCTTCGTCCGGTTCAGCCCAGCCTCCTTCGCCACCTCGTCCAGCGCCCCCAGGATCCGCTCGCTCGTCCACGGCTCGACGCGCTCCAGAACGTCGGCCGCCCTTCGCAGGTAATCGGATCCTGCCTGCGCGATGAGCTCGGCCGCGTTCTCGTTCGGCTTGACGTCGTCGGTGAACAAGAACCTGAGCAGCTCGATGACGTCGATGAGCCGCTTCATCCGCTCCCGCACGAGCGGCATGGCTCGCCGCAGCACCTGGGGATCGGGCAACAGGCCGTCCTCGGCCAGGAAGCGCATGCACCGGGCGGCCAGATCGTCGTCGTCCAGCGACTGGATGTAGTGGTTGTTCATCCACTCGAGCTTCTGTGGGTCGAACGCGGCCGGATTGCTCGACACGCGCGGCAGGCCGAATGAAGCGATCAGCTCGTCGCGTGACAGGAAGGTCGTCTTCTCGTCCAGGGACCAGCCGAGCAACGCGAGGTAGTTCATCAGGGCCTCCGGCAGGATCCCCTGCTCCCGGAAGGCCTCGACGGATGTCGAGCCGTGCCGTTTCGACAAGGGCTTGCCGTCCTGGCCCAGGACCTGGGGCAGGTGAGCGTACTCGGGGGGGGTGCCGCCGAGGGCCTCGATCACCGCCATGTTGCGCGGTGCGGCGGAGAGGAGGTCGTCCCCCCGGATCACGTGGCTGATCGCCATCAGCCAGTCGTCCACTGCCACCGCCAGCAGGAACGTTGGAGAGCCGTCCGACCGCAGGATCACGAAGTCTTTCACGCTCCCCGCAGCGAAGTGCACATCTCCCTTCACCAGGTCGCGCACGGTGACATCGCGCTCGGGCATGGCGAAGCGGAGGGCGAAGGGCCGGCCTTCCTTCTCGAACGCGGCCCGCTGCCCGTCGGTCAGCCTCCGGCACCGGCCGTCGTAGCCGGGGGCCTCCCCTCGGGCCAGCGCGGTCTTCCGGCGTTCCTCCAGTTCCTCCGGGGTGCAGTAACAGCGGTACGCGCTGCCTTGCGACACAAGGCGTTCGGCATGCTGGTGGTAAAGGTCGAGTCGCCGGGACTGGCGGTACGGCTCGTGCGGGCCGCCCACGTCGGGTCCCTCGTCCCAGTCGATCCCCAACCACCGGAGCGATTCGATCAGGCCGTGCACAGCCTCCTCGGTGACCCGGCTGGCGTCGGTGTCCTCTACCCGCAACACGAACTGACCGCCGTGGTGTCGCGCCGTGAGCCACGAGAACAGGGCCGTGCGGGCGTTGCCCACGTGGATCGAGCCGCTCGGGGCCGGCGCGAAGCGCGTCCGGACGGTCATGCTCGCCCACCGACGGGGTTCATCAGCACGCCGATCCCGTCGACCACGACCTCCACCCTGTCCCCAGGCTCGAGCTCGCCGACGCCCTCCGGGGTCCCGGTCATGATCACGTCGCCCGGGAGCAACGTCATGAACTCGGTCACGAACTCGATGATGGTGGCCACACCGAACACCATGTCCGAGGTGCTCGCCGACTGGCGGACCTCGCCGTTCACTCGGGTCTCCAGGTGAACGTCGATCGGATCGAGCTCGGTTTCCACCCACGGCCCGAGCGGGCACGATCCGTCGAAGCCCTTGGCCCGGGCCCACTGGTCGTCCTTCTTCTGGAGGTCTCGGAGCGTGACGTCGTTCCCGCAGGTGTAGCCGAGGATGTACCGGAACGTCTCCTCCGCGCGTACGTTCCGCGCGATGCGGCCGATGACGACGGCCAGCTCTCCTTCGTAGTCGACCCGGTTGCTGATCGGCGGGAGAGGGATCGGATCGCCGGGACCCGAGACACTGGTGGAGGGCTTGAGAAAGACGAGCGGCTCCTCGGGCACCTCGCCCCCGAACTCCGCCGCGTGGGCCGCGTAGTTCTTGCCCAGGCAGACCACCTTCGACGGCAGGATGGGCGCCAGGAGTCGGACGTCGTCGAGCGGGATCTCCTCGCCCGACGGCACCGGGCTCTCGAAGAACGTTCCGGCCAGGGCCCGGACGGCGTCGCCCTCGACCACGCCGGTGGCGATGCGATCGCCGAACCGGAACCGAACCAGCCGCATGTGGATGTGAGGCTATCGCACCCCCGCGGACCTACGACGCGGTGGTGTCCATCGCCTGCATCATCCGAAGCTCGGCTGCTATTCCAGGCGGCTGCCGCCGGCCCAGGAGACGCCCACGCTCCTGTAGTAGGCCCCGATCATCTCCTCCGGCTCGATCGACGTGAGCTCCTCCACCGGGGACTCTCCCAAGGTGAGCTCGGCCTGGCCCTGCCACACCTCCGAGCCCTCCCAATCGACGCTCTTCATCGTGACCAGCTCGTCCATCGACGGCTTCTCGCCGGGCTCGATCGAGGGGACGTACCGGGTGTGAAGCATCGGGAGCGCGTTGACGAAGCCGGCCGCGTCCGAGGGGCCGGTGATCGTGAACCGCGCGTCGATGATCCGGCGGTCGTGGACCGACACGCTGGCCCCGAACCGCCCTCCGGTCGCAAGGCGCGGACCGGCCTTCCCGAATCGCACCGGCCGGGTCATCCAGATCGATCCGAGCTTCTTGGGGTAGCCCTGGTGCCATCCGCGGGCGAGCGCGAAGTCCTTGTCCACCCAGATGGCGATGCACCGCGAATAGTGCTCGCCCAGGTACTTGCACCGCACCACGACGAAGCACTCCTTGTATTGCGAGCGCGCCGGGTCGATCAGCTCATCGAACGAATCCGAACAGGACTGCCAGTCCGCGAAGACCACGGCCACGGCGCCGGGGTCTTCGTCGGCGACCTCGATCGGGTCGGGGAGCCACGCACTCACGGCAGCGGGGTTGGTCCGGTACTCGATCGTGAGCAGGTCACCCGAGTAGTGCCATGGGGGCGCCGGGACCACGGAGGCTCTCCCTTCGGGTGACCGCGGCGGCATGAACCCCTTCAGCTCTGCCACGCGCGCCATACTAACGGGCCATGGAGACCCGCCGGATCCTCCTCGACCGCGAGCCCGCCGAGGTCACGCGCCAGGGCGACGTGCTGGTCACCTCCGACGGGCGTCACGTCCCGATCGACGACGCCATCCACCTGGCGCCGGTGCAGCCGTCGAAGATCGTCTGTATCCACCTGAACTACGAGAGCCGGGTGAAGGAGTTCCTGGCGACCCTTCCCCCGGCGCCCACGTATTTCCACAAGCCGGTCTCGGCCCTGAACGCCCACGGGGGCGACGTGGTTCGCCCGCCCCGCTGCCGGTTCCTGAACTACGAAGGCGAGATCGCCATCGTCATCGGCCGCGAGTGCCGCCACATCGGACCCGATGAGGCGGGCGAGTACATCGCCGGCTACACGATGGCGAACGACTTCGGCCTCCACGACTTCCGCGACACCGACGCCGGCTCGATGCTCCGGGTGAAGGGCTCCGACACGCTCTGTCCGCTTGGACCCGGTCTTGTCACCGATTGGGACTTCCACGGCAAGCGGATCCGCACCCTGGTGAACGGCGACGTGAAACAAGAGGGGAACACCGACGAGATGCTTTGGGATATGCACTACCTGGTGGCAGACCTGGCCCGGACCATCACGCTCCTCCCCGGCGACGTGATCCTGTCGGGGACGCCGGCCAACTCGCGGCCGGTCGAGCCAGGCGACGTCGTGGAGGTCGAGGTCGAGGGCCTGGGAACCCTGCGGAACCGCATCGTCGAGGGCGTGGTGCCGGTCCGCGAGGACGTCGGCGCCCAGCCGAGCGAGTCCGAAGAGGTCGTCTCGACGGCGCTCGGTGGCGACTGGGAGTTCCGAGGGGTTCGCCCTCCGCGGAAGGACTGAGCGCTCAAGCGGTGGGGCGCCAGGCCGCGTAGACGAGGTGGCGGTAGCCGTGCCAGTCGACCTCGCGCTCGACGATCATCCCGATCCTCTCGGCGACGCGACGGGACGGAAGGTTCTCGGGCCGGACGAGCGAAATCACCCGCTCCAGCGCGAGCGCACCGAAGCAGTGATCGCGACAGGCAGCACCGGCTTCGGTGGCGAGCCCTCGATTCCACCAGGCTCGATTCACGTGCCAGCCGATCTCCACCTGGCGCTGTCGGTCGACCTCGCGAACGGCCGGGCCGCAGTCCCCCACGAAGCCGCCGGTCTCCTTCAATTCCATGGCCCACAGCCGAAACCATCCACCTCATACCGCCGCACGTTGTCCTCGATCCAGCCCATTGTTCCGTCCCGACTGTATGGCTCGTGGTAGTAGGTCATGGTCTCCGGATCCCCGAGGCTCTCGAACAGGTCGTCGACGTCGTCGAACGTGTATGGCCGCAGCCGTAACCGTTCGGTCTCCAGCCGGAACTCGGTCTCGTTCCCCACGGCCGAAGGCTAGCCCATGTCCGCCCGCAGGCCGCACGGGGGCGTTCGCCTCCGGCCGGTCCTGGCCGCAGGCTACAGCTCAAGGGGCACCTTCACCGTGGCAGTCTGCACCGACACGTTGCCGCAGGCGTCCGTGGCACGGTACGTGATCGTGTAGACCCTTCCAGTACCGATGCCTGACCGCTCGGCCCGCAGGCGGAAGGTGTCGTCGTCGAGGATCACGACGTCGTTCGTGGTGTTGCCGTCGTCGACGCCGTCGTCGGGCTCGTTCGACGTGACCGACACGAGTTCCACCGACGGCGCCGGGTCACGATCGTCGGCCACCGCGACCGATGCCTGGACCGTCACGTACTTATGGTTCGGCGGCCACAGCAGATTCGGGGAGGCGGACGCGGAGAGCGCCGGCGCCGTGAGGTCGGTGCAGAAGTACGCGACGAGCGGATCGTGGTCCGAGGACCGGAACGTGACGCTCGGGTTGCCACCGAACGCGGACGGGAAGCCGGCGTTGAAGTGCGCGACGTCCTGGTCGCGGAGGAGCTCCGCCATCCCATCGTTCAGCAGCATGTGGTCGAGCACCTGCGAGTTCCCCTCGAACAGGAACGTGTACCGGCGTTGCGCTGGGACGAGCTCGATCACGTCGGTCAGCGGATCGGTGGTCGACGTGGCGATCCTGGCCACCGTGTCGGTGCCCTCCCCCGGCTCGGGGAAGGAGAAGTCGTTCAGGTCGCCCCCCACCACCATATTGGCGCCCGGGTGGTGGTCAAGCAGGTGATCCACCAGGTCGCGCACGTAGTCGGCCTGTGCGTGGCGGAGCTGGGTCTCGGTCCACCGGACGGGCGGCTGGAAGGCGCCGTAGAGCGGATCGTCGCCTGCCTCGAGCGGGTCGACCCCGAACTGCGGCCCGCCCTTGGACTTGAGGTGGTTGCCAACCAGGATGAGGTCGACGTCGTCCAGCGTGAAGTGCCCGACCAGCGGCTCCCTCCCCGCCCTGATGGTGGCGCTGCCGCTGAACAGCCCGCCGTCGGGCAGGACGTCCGTGGCCAGGAACGCGTCGTGGAGCGTGACCCGGTCCGTGTCGAAGACGAACGCGACCTCGATCCCCCGCTCGTCGCTCGCGTCGAACGAGTCCGCATCCCAGTTCCCGTCGACACGCGGGAGGAGGGCCTCGATCGGCGGAATGCCCGGCACGCCGGTCCCAGGGATGTTCCCGCTCGCGTCGCCGGTCAACACCGCGGCGTTCTCTGTCTCCTCCACGATGACGATCTCCGGGCTCCCCAGCTCCTGCTCGAAGGCCATCGCCAGCTTGGCGAGCTGGGTCTCGAGCGCGGCTTGTGTGGCGGCCGCGGCGCACGACGGGTGGTCGTCGGCCTTCCCCGGGGCATCGACGCAGTCGAACAGGTTCTCCACGTTGAACGTGGCGATCCGCCCCTCGTACGGGCGAGGCAAGCGGAGGGCGGCGATCGGTGAGGTCGGGGTGGAGCCGGTGAGAACGGAGCCCACCTGGTGGTTGGCCTGGACCCGGTAATTGCTGAACTGGTAGTCGAGGGCTCCGACGATCGGGCCGGTCGCGGTATCGCCTACGACCACGGGCACCATGGGGTTGTTGATCCGGGTTCCAGTTCCCGAGCCGCCCGGCACCCGCGCCTCGTCGTCAACCATGATCCGCTCGGGGTTGTAGTCGACCGCGTCGCCCGCGAGCGGCCTCACCAGGAAGTTCCCGTCGGCGGTGGTATTCGCGCGGTCGCCGGAGGCGGCGACAAGGAGCTCCCCGAAGTCGTTGGTTGGTCCCGTCACCCTCGAACCGTCGATCGAGACGAGCATCCCCTCAAGGGCCTCGAACGTGTCGATCCCGTCAGGGTCGATGACCTCGTCCGGGCGATCGGTGATCGCGACGGGGGTGGGCAGGACCGCGCCGGCAGCGGTGCGCGTGACGGTCACCGCCGAGAGCTCGGTGAGCGTCAGGTCCCGTGGCCGGGTGGATGGCCGGAACTCCACGACCGTGCCCGTGACGTCCACCGTGTCGCCCGGCGCGAGCGTACGGGCCACCGCGGTACCGGTGAACACGAAGATCCCGTCGGAGGTGTCCGGGTCCCCCTCGCCCGAAGCGTCCTGCATGAAGAAGCCGTTGCCGAGGATGACGGTGACGACCCCGGTGGTCCGCTTCAGCATCCCCGCGAACGGAGACGTGCGGCCATCGCCCTGGATCTGGTAGATCGGCGTCACCGGGGGCCTGACCTGGACGGTGAGCGTGCACGTCCCGGCTTGAGGGGTCGAGTCGCTGTTCGTTGCCGTCATGAGGACCGAGTACGTGCCGGCCGGCGTGTTCGGATCAACCGTCACGTCCACGGTGGCGGTTCCGCCTGCGGCCGAGGCCGGGACGAGACTGCTCGCTGTCACCGCCCCCCGGGACGGTGACGGGGCCACGCTGGTGATCGAGATGTCGACCACCACACCGTCCGCGTCCGAGGCGGTGACCGTGCGTGTCGCGGCGGTTCCAACGTCGGTAACGAGGGGAGGTCCGCAGGTCGCGACGACGGGCTCGTTCCCGTGAGACCCGAGCCCAGCGAACGTGTCGGTGGCAAACCCGTTCCACTCCAGGGCGGGGTCGAACGCATCCGCCCCGTTCGTGTCGCCGGCCTCGATCGTGGGCTTGCGCCGGAGGGTGTTGTCCGCAGTGGAGGTGAGCCCGCTGCCCCACTCCGCGCCCGGGTCGAACCCGATCTGCCCGATGACGTCGATGATCGTCGTGCCCTTGCGCAGGGCCACGGCGTCGTCGCCGTTGAACCATCCAGCGCCGTTCGTCTGGTCCGCCTGGGCCAGGATGGGGGCGGACGCGCTGCTCTGCGCCAGGACGTAGACGTCTCCGGAGGGGACGGTCCCGGTCAGGTTAATCGTGAGGCCCGCGGACGCACTGCCGTTGAAGAACATCTGTACGTTGTAGGGCGCGGTGGAAAGGTTCACAGCCGCCCCGGTGCCATTGAAGATCTCGAGGGCCTTGTTGTTGCTGCTCCCCTCGATGTACTCGGAGAAGAACAGCTCAGCGGGCGTTGCCCGGGCCGCTCCGGGGACCGCGATGAGGGCGGCCAGCATGAGAGCTGCCAGCGCGGCCATGGTGACCGAATGCCGGACGTGCGAGTCATTGCGCATGGAATCCCCTCATCCCCTGTTCCACGACCCGGCCCGAAGCCCATCGAGGGCGCATACGGGATAGAGAAATCATGGCCCACGCGGCGAGAAAGGCGCAAACTCATCCGGCGGACGGCCGTCAGCCTCCTCCGACGCCGCTCGGCTATCCTCGGGCTGGTTCGTTCGCAACCTAAGGAGTGTCGATGGAACCGAAGGCTCGGCAGCTCCGCCTGATGTATCCGGATATCCACGGGCTGGAGCGGGGCAAGTACCTGCTGGGCGATTGGACCGGCCGGGCCGCGTTCTGCGTCGGCGTCTATCCGCTCACGCTGGACAAGGAGATCCTCCCCATCCCCGGCCTGCACTTCGACGTGGGGCTCCCCGACATCGAGGTCCATCTGGACGTGGACTCGATGCGGCCGGGGTGGGAACCGGACACGATCGTGGGCCTGGGCGACGCGGAGTTGCGAGGTGAGAGCTGCCCCGTCGATCCCCGCCACGTCCTCCGCACGGCGGTCGAGCCGTGGTTGGAGCGCGGGCTCAGGCCCCAGATCGCCTACGAATTCGAGTTCTACCTGATGGAGCCGGACGGCGAGGGAGGCTGGCGCTCCGTGTCGATGCCGTCGCACCGCGTGTACGGGACCGGTCCGGCCATCGATCCCGGCGGCGTGGTCGACCAGATCGTGCGGATCGCCACCGACTGCCAGTTCGACGTGGAGAGCTGGGGAAGCGAGTACGACACCGCGCAGTTCGAGGTGAACATCAAGTACCGCGAGGCCATCCCGGCTGCCGACGATGCGTTCCTCGTCCGGCTGTTGATCAAGGAGATCGCGACGCGGAACGGGAACCTGGCCACGTTCATCGGGCGTCCGTTCCCCGACCGGGGCGGGAGCGGGCTGCACGTGAACCTGAGCTTCTTGGCCGAGGACGGGTCGAACGCGTTCGAGGACCCGGGGGCTGCCGACGGCCTGTCCCGGCTCGCGCGGCAGTGCCTGGCGGGCATGCTCGCCCACCACGAGGGGATGGCGGCCATCCTGGCTCCCCACACGAACGCCTACAAGCGCCTCCAGCCGGACATGCTGAACGGGTACTGGGCCAACTGGGGCTACGACGATCGCACCGTCGGGATCCGAGTGCCGCCCGGCCGAGGGGCCACGACCCGACTGGAGCAGCGAACGGCCGATGGCGCGGCTAATCCCTATCTCGCCGCCGCCGCGCTGTTGCACGCGTCAAGGCTGGGGGTGGAGAACGAGCTCGAACCTCCTCCGGCGCAGGAGCCCGGAACCGCGGTGAACACCGAGGTCCGGGTGCCGCCGACGCTGGAGAAAGCCCTGGAGCTGTTCCAGGCCGACAAGGAGCTGTGCGAGGCCCTGGGGTCGGAGCTGGTCACGGCGTTCACGATGCTCAAGCAGGCCGAGTGGGAGCGGTACGTGAAGGCCACACCGGACCCGGAGACGACCGAGCCGGTCGAGTGGGAGCTCAAGTACTACCTCCCGTTCTTCTGATGGGTGGGGACACCGTGGCACTCGAGCAGATCGACCTGGTCGATCCGGGCAGCTACGTCGAGGGCGTGCCGTTCGAGTGGTTCGACTTCCTGCGGCGCGAGCATCCGGTCTCGTGGCACGACGAGCCTCCGCCGAACCACGGCTTCTGGGCGGTCACCCGCTTCGACGACTTGGTGACGGTCCACATGGACTGGGAGACCTACTCCTCGGAGGTCGGGGCGGTGGCCCTCGAGGAGCTCGACGAGGAGCAGTTGCGGATCAGGAAGACGTTGCTCGAGACGGACCCACCGCGGCACCGCGAACTCCGCAACATCTGCAACAAGCGGTTCTCGGCCCGAGCCGTGGGGAGATACGAGGACTTCATCCGGGACGTCGCCCGCGGGGTCCTCGACCGAGCGCTGGAGCAGGAGGAGTTCGACTTCGTCCCGGCGATCTCCCGTGAGCTTCCCATCCGGTTCCTGTGCGCGATCTTCGAGGTGCCGCAGCAGGACGCTCCACAACTGATCGAGTGGGGGGACGCGCTGATCGGAAACCAGGACCCTGAGTACTCGGCCGCGGTCGTGGACCAGGTGGACACCGAGGAGTTCAAGTATCTGCAGTTTCGGAGCCCCATCGCGCAGAAGGTGTTCGACTACGCGGCGGCGCAGCGGGACCTGTCCCTGGACGAGCCGCGGGACGACGTCATCACGGCACTCTCAGTGGCGCAGTCGGAGGGCATCCTGTCCGAGCGCGAGTTCCAGAACTACTTCGCGCTGCTGCTGATCGCGGGCAACGAGACGACACGGCACACCATCAGCCACGGGATGCTGGCGCTCATGGACAACCCCGACCAGCTGCGCCGGCTCAAGGAGGATCGCTCGCTGATGCCCCGCGCGGTCGAGGAGATCCTCCGGTGGGCCACGCCGGTCCTGCACTTCCGTCGGACGGCGACTCGGGACACCGAGCTTCGGGGGGTCAAGATCCGCAAGGGCGACAAGGTGGTGACCTGGTACATCAGCGCCAACCGCGACGGCGAGGCATTCCCCGACCCGAACCGCTTCGACATCACGCGCCACCCGAACGAACACGTCACGTTCGGGCCGGGAGGTCCGCACTTCTGTCTCGGAGCTCACCTGGCCCGGCTGGAAACCCGGATCCTGTTCGAAGAGCTGCTGCCCCGGCTCGACTCGATCGAGCCCACAGGGCCGGTCGAACGGATGCGCTCCAACTTCGTGAACGGCATCAAGCACAT
>JBOGVH010000062.1:0-5871 GCA_050695235.1 Actinomycetota bacterium | reverse complement strand
CTCCTGCCCATCCTGCGGCGTCGATCCGATCGTGAGGCCTTCGAGCCGGACGTCGCGACGGCTGAGGAGGCCGAGCCCGCCAGCGCGCCGGCTATGGAGCTCACCTAGAGGGGGTGGCCGGCGAGGTGAAGGGTCGCGCGATGGGGACCCCGCCCCGGACCGCCGTCCGGCGGCTCGCTCTGGCCCGGGCCATCTCCGAGACGGGGAGTGCGGCCGCCTACACCGCTCTGCTCGACGCCGTCTTTATCCGCTCCGGCGGGTCCGCGGTCTGGCTCGGCCTCACGCTGTTCCTGACCCATGGGGTCGCCGGAACCTTTGGGCCCCTCGGCGGGGTGCTGGGCGACCGGTTCGACCGTAAGCGCGTGATGATCCTGTCCGACCTGGCGGGCGCGGTGGCCTTCCTCGGGCTCGCGCTGGTCCGCGAGCCCGGCGCGCTCGTGGCCGTGGGGTTCGTCTCGGCGCTCTCCGAGATCCCGTTCTGGACGTCGTCCGCCGCGGCCATCCCGAATGTGGTGGAGGAGCCCGAGGACATCGCGTGGGCCAACAGCCTGGTCACGGCGGGCCGGAATGCCGGCATCACCCTGGGCCCGCTCTTGGGCGGCGTGCTGGTCGCGGCGGTAGGCCATGAGGTCGTGTTCGTCGCCAACGCGGCATCGTTCGTCGCCTCGGTCGGCCTCGTGGCATCCGTCCGTGCCCGTTTCTCCGAGGACCGGACGCCCGGGGACGCGGAGGAGTACAGGGGTATGCGGGCCGGGTTCCGGTTCCTGTTCCACGATCGCGTCCTTCGGGTCATCGCCGGCGCATGGGTCGTGGTGGTGCTCGGGGCCGGCATCGCCCAAGTTGCCGACCGGCCGCTCTCCGCCGCGTTCCACGCGGGGGCCATCGGGTTCGGGTTGTTGGTCGCCCTGTGGGGCTTGGGGTCGGTGGTCGGCTCGATCGCCGCGCGCCGGCTCACGGAGCGAACCGAGCCCGCGTGGCTGATCGGGGGCATGGCCATCGCCGGGGTGGCGGCGGTGGGGACGTGGGCCTCCCCGTGGTTCACGCCCATCGTTGGCCTGATGTTCCTGATGGGGTTCGGTGACGCGATGAGCGAGGTGGCCGACCAGGGTATCCGGCAGCGCCGGACACCAGACGCCGTGCGGAGCCGGCTGATCGCCTCGATGGAGTCACTCGTCCACCTCGCGATAGCCATCGCGTACGTCCTGGCCGCCGGGGCGCTTGCCCTCCTCGGCCCACAGGGGGCGTACGCGCTTGCCGGACTGAGCAGCCTCGCGGCGGCGTTCTTGCTGTGGCCCACCGTCCGGCGGTTGCGGGGAGGCTCGAGGAGGACCCCCGTCGAGCCTCACGTCCTGCCCTCGATCGGCGACCCCACCTGACCGGACGTCAACCAGCATTGAACCCTGTTCAACGGTGCTATCGTTCGGCTGAACCGCCGTTCAGGAGGCCTTTACCGGGTGCGGGCGAACCGATACGACGCCATCGTCATCGGCGGGGGCCACAACGGCCTGGTGGCGGCGACGTACCTCGCGAGGGCGGGCGCGCGCACCGTGGTGTGTGAGGCCCGGTACAAGACGGGGGGCGCCGCCGCCACCGACCAACCGTGGCCCGATCACCCCGAGTTCCGGGTCACCACGCTCAGCTATGTCATGAGCTTGATGCCGGACACGATCATCCGCGATCTCCGACTCCGGCGGCATGGGTATCGGGTCCACGCGGTCGGCCCGTACGTCGTCCCGTTCCCCGACGGGCGGGTGATGATCGAGTACGACGACAACGCGAAGAACCGTGACGAGTTCGCCAGGTTCTCCGGGCGTGACGCCGAGGCTACGGAACGGTGGGACGCGTGGATCACGGGGCTCGCCGACGTCCTCGGACCACTCCTGATGACCACGCCCCCGCGGATCGGCTCCAGGCGCCCCTCCGACCTGTGGGAACAGCTCAGACTGGCCTGGCGCTTCCGCGGCCTCGACGTCCGGACGGTCGGCGAGGTCACCCGGCTGATGACCATATCGGTGGCGGACATCGTCGACCGGTTCTTCGAGGCCGACGAGGTGAAGACGGTGCGGGCCATCGACGGCCTCATCGGGACGTGGGCCGGCCCGTACGAGCCCGGGACCGGGTACGTGATGGCCCATCACTCCATCGGGAACGTCGGTGGAGGCACCCTCGGCGGATGGGGCGTGCCCGAGGGCGGCATGGGCGTGGTGGCCGCGGCCATCGAGCGGAGCGCCCGCTCGTTCGGTGCCGAGATCCGGACCAACGCCCGGGTGGAGAGGGTCCTGGTGCGGGCGGGCCGGGCCTACGGTGTGGCGCTCGACGGTGGCGAGGAGCTCCACGCTCCGATCACGATCACCGCGTGCCACCCGAAGATCACGTTCCTCCGCCAGATCGACCGGCGCGAGCTCCCCGAGGAGTTCGTGGACGACATCGAGCACTGGAAGACCCGGAGCGGTGTGGTGAAGATCAACTGTGCGCTGTCGAAGCTCCCACGGTTCTCCGGCGCGCCGGACTTCACCGATCTGTCCGGCGGGATCGAGCTGGCGCACTCGGTCGAGTACCTGGAGACCGCGTTCGAGGAGGCCCGGCGGGGGATCCCGGCCACGCGACCGTTCTCCGACGGCGTCGTGCCGACCGTGCTCGATCCATCGCTGGCCCCGGAGGGCGCGCACGTCATCTCGCTGTTCACGCAGTGGGTGCCACACGAGTGGTCGGAGGAGCCACACCGGGACGAGCTGGAGGCCTACGCGGACCGGGTGATCGACGGATACGAGGAGCTCGCGCCGGGTTTCAGGGAGTCGATCGTTGCTCGGCAGGTGATCGGCCCATACGACATGGAGCAGGAATGGGGCCTGATTGGCGGCAACATCTTCCACGGGGAGCTCTCGGCGGACCAACTGTTCCACATGCGGCCGGCCCCGGGATACGCCGATTACCGAACCCCCATCGCCGGCCTGTATCAGTGCTCGAGCGCCACCCACGCGGGTGGCGGTGTGACCGGGATCCCTGCGTACAACTGCGTTCGCGAGATCCGTTCCGATCGAAAGCACAAACGCCGCCGGAGCGGGCGATGAGGGAACCGTACTCGTTCCCGTTCTACGTGGCGTCTTGGTACCGCAAGTCGCCGTACTGGCAGCGAATGGTCGAGGCTGGGTGCACCAGCTGGGTCCTGTACAACCACATGCTGATCCCCACGCTCTACGACGACGACGAGACGGAGTACTGGCATCTGCTCGAGCATGTGACCTTGTGGGATGTGGCGGTGGAACGGCAGGTCGAGATCACCGGACGGGACGCCGCGGCGTTCACGCAGCTCCTCACGTGCCGGGACCTTTCGAGGTGCGCGGTGGGCCAGTGCAAGTACGCGCCGCTCATCGCGCCGGACGGCGGCATCGTGAACGACCCGGTGCTGTTGACATCGTGGTGCGTGAGCCGGACGTCTCGCCGCTCCGGGTCCAGGGCCCGAAGTCCAAGGAGCTCGTCCGAGACCTGTTCGGCCCCGCCGTGACGGACCTCCGGTACTACTGGTGCGCGGAGACCGACCTGGACGGCATCCCCGTCGTGGTGTCCCGGACCGGATGGACGGGCGAGGTCGGCTACGAGATCTACCTCCGCGACTCGTCGCGAGGGCTCGAACTCTGGGATCGGGTGATGGAGACGGGAGCGCCCTACCGGATCCGGGCCATCGCCCCGTCCGACCAACGGCGGTTGGAGGCGGGCATCTTGAACTACGGCAACGACATGACCATCGAGAACAACCCGTTCGAGGTCACGGGGATGGAACGGCTGGTGGAGTTCTCGGCCGACTTCATCGGCAGGGCGGCGCTGGAGAGGATTGCGGTGCAAGGAGTGACGAGGAAATTGGTCGGCGTGGAGATCGGTGGCGAGCCGTTCCGGCTGTGGCTGGAGGATTTCTGGCCCGTCCGGTGGGATGGGCGCGTGGTCGGCAAGCTCACATCGGCCAGCCAGTCGTTCCGGCTGAAGACGAACATCGGGTACGCGTGGGTGCCGATCGAGCTCGCCGAACCGGGGACCGAGCCGGAGCTCGAGTCCCCGGGTGGACCGGTGCCCGCCGTGACGGCCGCCCTGCCCTTCCTCGACCCGGGCAAGGACATCCCGAAAGCCTAGGATGCTCCCGTGAGCCTCACCGCCCACCCCGCACCGATCGATCCCGAGCGCCTGGCGCCCGCCCTCGAGCCGTTCGGGCACAGCCATGCCCTGCCGTCCGAGTCCTACACGTCGCCCGAGGTCTTCGAGTGGGAGCTCGAGCACTTCTTCGACGCCTCGTGGCTGTGCCTGGGCCGGACGGGAGCGCGCCACCGCCACCGGTCGTCGGTGGAGTGGCGGGGCTGGGAGTTCGTGAACCCCTCCGGCGACGGCATCATGTTCGACCGGCACGTCGGCCACCTCGACGACTACTTCACCGCCTACGAGCCCGAACGACTGATGGTCGGGGCCCGCCACTCCTACGAGCTGGCGGCGAACTGGAAGCTCATCGCCGAGAACTATCAGGAGTGCTACCACTGCTCCGAGATCCACCCGGCCCTGTGCCGCGTGAGCCCACCCGAAAGCAGCGTGGCCTTCCCCCACGACGGGCTGTACGTGGCCGGCCCCATGCTGCTCCGGGACGACGCCGAGACCATGTCGCTCGACGGCAGGAGCCACGGCATCCCGCTCCGAGGCCTCGACGACGGGCTTCTCCGGCAGGTTGGGTACGTCGGGATGTGGCCGAGCTTCCTGATCAGCCCTCATCCGGACTACGTCCTCACGCATCGGCTGGAGCCGTTGGCCGTCGACCGGACCTTCGTGGAGTGCGAGTGGCTCTTTCCCCCGGAGCTCGTGGAGCGTCCCGGCTTCGATCCCTCGTGGGCCGTGGATTTCTGGGATGTGACCAACCGGGAAGACTGGCGCGCGGTGGAATCCCTCCAGCACGGGGTGAGCTCGCGGGGCTACCGCCCCGGCGTCCTGTCCGCGTTCTGGGAGGTCGGCGTGTACATGTTCATCCAGCTCGTGGCCCGGGGATACCTCGAGGGCCGGGTGAACCGGCCGGTCGACCTGCCGAGCGCCTGGCAGCCCGCCCTCAAGGCCTGAGCTGACCCACCGACAACGGCGATGATGGGAACCGTATGGACAGCCTGAAGGGCCATCTGCTGATCGCCGGCGCGGACCTGTGGGATCCCAACTTCCGTCGGACCGTGGTCCTCATCGGCCACCACGACGACGAGGGCGCGGTCGGCGTGGTCCTGAACCGGGCCACGGAGGTCCCGGTCAGCGAGGCCGCCCCGCCCCTGGCCGACCTGGTGTCGCCGGGCGATCCGCTGTTCATCGGGGGACCGGTCCAGCCTCAGGCGGCGGTGGTGGTTGCCGACTTCGAGGAGCCCGAGCGGGCCAACGTCGTGGCCTTCGGCTCGATCGGGTTCCTGCCGGACGAGGTCGATGGCGATTCGATCGGCGGCATCCGGAAGGCCAGGGTGTTCGCGGGCCACGCGGGGTGGGGTCCGGGGCAGCTCGAGGCCGAGCTCGAGGAGGGATCGTGGATCCTGGAACCCGCCCTGGAGGATGACGTCTTCAACCCCGATCCCGAGCGGCTGTGGAGCGAGGTCCTCCGGCGGAAGGGCCGCGAGTACGACCTGCTCCGGCTGATGCCCCCCGACCCCTCGCTCAACTAGGCGCATCGGCTCGGTGCGACCGCCCGCGGGCACGGGTTCGGGCTCGATCCGGTTCGACCGTGCCGCCGAGTTCTACGACCGGACCCGCGCGCTCCTCCCCGAGGCCGAGCGGGCGACCGTCGAGCTGCTGCGAGCCGAGCTCGCCGGCCGGGGGCGCTGTCTGGAGGTTGGGGTGGGGACCGGCCTCATCTCGCTCCCCCTACAC
>JBOGVH010000061.1:0-3732 GCA_050695235.1 Actinomycetota bacterium | reverse complement strand
GTCGTCCGAGGGGTTGATGTCGACGGCCTTGGCGAACTCGCGGCGGGCCCGGGCCATCCGCCCCGTCATGAACAGTGCCCGGCCCAGGGCCGAGCGGATCGAGCCCTTGTCCGGCTCGATCAGCTTGGCCATGGATAGCATCATCACCGCCTGGTGGGGATGGCCCTCCTTCAGGAACCGCACGCCCTTGGAGAACAGGTCGTACGCACTCTCGCGCTCCAGCCGTTTGCTATACACAGTGTCGCCGTGCCTCAGATCTCACCGTTCGTCGGCCTGCTCTTCGATCGGTCCCGGGTCGGTCCGCTGGAGGGGGTCACCACCCCGCCGTACGACACCATCTCGCCCGAGGAGCAGCGCCGGTACCTGCAGGCGAGCCCTCACAACGTCATCCGGCTCGATCTCGGCGAGGACCGTCCAGCTGACGACGGAACCGACGACAAGTATAGGTGGGCGTCCGAGCAGCTCCGCGAGTGGCGTGCGCAGGGCATCCTGGTCGAAACGCCGCGATCGGCCTACTTCCCCTACGAGATGCAGTTCACCCTCCACGGCCGTCATCGACGGATCCGCGGGGTGATCGGAGCCGTGGAGTTGGAGGACTGGGGAGGCTCCATCGTCCCGCACGAGCGGACGGCGCAAGGACAGGTGGAGGACCGTCTCCGGCTCATCAGGGAGATCCGGGCGAATCTCTCGTGCATCCACGCCGTGTTCTTCGAGCCGTCGCCACCGCTGGCGGCGCTGCTCGAGCGAGTGGGGAGGACCGAGCCACTCGCAGAGGCACTGGATGAGGAGGGGGTCACCCATCGTCTGTGGATGGCCGACGACGAGGAAGGCGTGAGGAAGTCCCTGGCCGGAGAAACCGTGCTGATCGCCGACGGTCATCACCGCTACGCCATGGCCCTGGCCTATCGGAACGAGATGCGTGCCACCCAGGGGCCGGGGCCGTGGGATAGAACGATGATGCTGGTCATGGACGCGGCCGCGGAGGATCCGCCGGTCCTTCCGTACCACCGCATCATGCGCGCCCCTGCTCCACCCATGAACGGGACCCGGGTCCGGGACCTCCGGGAGGTGCTGGACCAGGTCGACGACGAGAGCCTGGTGTTCGGCGCGGCCACCATGGAGGGTGGCGAGCTCCTCCATCGAGTGGCCCGCCTAGAGGGCGAACCGCCCACGGTGTCGGCCCTGCACCGCCAGCTTCTGGACGGGAGAGATGACGACCTCGCGTTCACGCCCGACGCGGTGCGAGCGGAGGACGCCGTGCGGCTGGGCCAGGCCGAGGCCGCGCTGTTCCTCCCGCCCACCACGGCCGCACGGATCCGAGCGGTGATCGACCGGCGCGAGCAGATGCCCCAGAAGTCCACGTTCTTCTGGCCGAAGCCCCGCACCGGGATGGTCATCCAACCTCTCGATCACCCGGCGTGATCCGCGGTCGTTCGATCGTACTCACCGGCCGCTACTCCACCTCTTCGGGATCCAGCTTCTTGATCCCGGTGGCCACCACCTCCGTGAGGCTACGGGCGCCGGCTCCGCTCCGGTAGAACCGCCGGGCAAGCTGGCCGTACACGAGGACGTCGTCGCCCTTGGTGATGCCCTTGACCGCGCGCTTTCCCACGGTCTTGTGCCACACCGCGACCGGGAGGGGGAGGAGACGCTTTCCGGTCTCCGGAACCGAGAGCCGGAGCTCGGTGACCTCGTCTCCTGATGGCATCGTCCGGTCCACCGGATCCGCCGCAACCGTCCCCGCGAGCACGACCACGTTGACCGTCACCATGCGATCACCGCTCTCTCCTCTCCCGACGGACGGTAGCAGCACCCACTGACATACCCATCGGCGCCTTTCACGCGACGTGCGCGCCACCACCGATACACTTCCGCGATGCGACCGGTCACGTTCGACGTGGCTCCCGGCATCACGGCGATCGACACATTCATGGCAGGACGCGACCGGTCCACCGCCGCGTACCTGCTTCACGACGAGGAGACCACCATCGTCGAGACGGGCCCCACCACCTCCGTGGAGGCGGTGACCGAGGGGTTGGCCTCCCTCGGCGTCGGCCCATCCGATCTGGCCAACATCGTGCTGACCCACATCCACCTGGATCACGCCGGCGGTGTGGGCCGCCTTGCTGTGGCGTTCCCACGCGCAACGATCTGGGTCCACGAGCGAGGGGCACCCCATCTCGCGGACCCGGCGAAACTGGTGACCAGCGCAACCCGCGTGTATGGGAAGGAGCGGATGGCCGAATGGTTCGGACCGGTGGAAGCGGTCGGGCAGGACCGTCTCAAAGCGATCCAGGACGGTGAGCGCATCAAGTTGCGCAGCAGGGATCTCGAGGTCCTGTACACGCCCGGCCACGCATCGCACCACGTGGCCCTGGTGGACTCGGCGTCCGGTGCCGTGCTGACGGGCGACGCGCTCGGCATCCACGTGCCCGACCTGCCGGTGCTGCGACCGGCCACGCCACCCCCGGACTTCGACCTCCAGCTCGCCCTCGACAGCATCGAGCGGATCCGGTCCCGGGCGACCTCGGTGCTCCTGTTCGCCCACTTCGGCCCGATCCACGACATCGACCGGACGTGCGACCTGGCCGAGCAGCGCGTGCGGAGCTGGGCCGAGGCCGTTCGGGAGGCCCTGGATGCGACCGACGATCTGGACGAGATCGCGGAACGGCTCGTCCAGGAGAGCGCTCGCGACATCGAGACCGGCTCGGAAGCCGAGCTCGACCTCGACGCGCTCGAGGAGCGATTGCAGCTGCTGTCCAGCATCCGGATGAACGCCATGGGGCTGATGCGCGACTGGACCAAGCGACGCGACCGTGAGCGTGCCGGCGGGGAGCCGTCTCAGCTCAACTGAGCCAGACGCTCGGCGACGTCGTACGCCGCCGGATCGTGCCGCATGATCCTGCGGAACGTTCGCTCGGCCTCCCGGGTCTGGCCGGCGCGCTGAAGGATGTCCGCCATCACGTACCACACGCGGAGCACCTCGGGTCCGGCCACATCGTCCCTGGTCTTCACCCGACGCAACAGTCCGAGCGCCTCGTCGAACTTGTCCATGTCCGCCAGCGCGCTCGCGGCGACGATCACCGCCTCCGCTTTCGCCGACAGCGGGACCCCTCGGGCCGCTAGGGCCTCCTCGGCGAGCGGGACAGCGCGCTCGGGATGACCGGCCGCGCGAAGGCAGTCCGCGATGATGTGATTCTGGTCGGCCCGCCCGGACATCCGCCGGTACGCCTGCATCTCGGAGAGGGCCTCGCCGAACCGGTCCTGGACGTACAGGGCCAGCCCGAGGATCTCCCGGATGGTCGGCGAGCGAGGCGCGAGCTCCTTCGCTTTTCGGGCCTCGCTCGCGGCACCCTTCGCGTCGCCTCGCTCGAGGAGCTCGATGGCCCGCTCCAACCTGGCCATCGCGGGCTGCTGCCTGCCGGCCCGGGCGGTTCGGTTCAGCTCGTCCCGGATGTCGCGGGGGAGCCCCCGAGGGTGCGGTCCGGGAGGTCGACGGGGAGCCGGTCGAGGGCGAAGGGCTTTGGGCATGGCATCACCTAGCGTACCCGCGTGCCTGCCGACCGGGGCTTGAACGAGAGAGAGCCGCCCGAAGGCGGCTCTCTCGCAAGGTGTTCCGGCAGCGACCTACTCTCCCACCCGGTCGCCCGGGCAGTACCATCGGCGCTGGAGGGCTTAACTTCCGGGTTCGGGATGGGACCGGGTGTTTCCCCTCCGCCATGGCCACCGAAA
>JBOGVH010000060.1:0-9998 GCA_050695235.1 Actinomycetota bacterium | reverse complement strand
GGTCGCCGAGCATCTCCGGGGATCCGGTCACCTGCTCGACGGGCGTGACCGCGATCCCCGCGTCGCGAAGGGTCTGCGCGGTTCCGCCGGACGACACGAGCGCGACACCCTGGTCCGCCAGTTCCTTCGCCAACGCGACGAGGCCCGTCTTGTCGTAGACGGCGAGCAGAGCCCGCCGGACCCGTCGCACCTCACCCAAGGCCCGGCTCCCCCAGTACGTGCACCACCCGGCCCTTGACCTTGATCCGCCCCTCGACCAGCGCGCGGACCGCTGCCGGGAGCAAGCGGTGCTCCGCCCCGTGGATTCGTGACTCCAGGGTGTCCCAGTCATCGTCGGTTCGCACCGCCACGGGCTCCTGCGCCACGATCGGCCCGTGGTCCACCTCATCGTCCACCAGGTGGACGGTGACGCCGGTGACCTTGACCCCCCACGCGAGTGCGTCCGCCACCGCATGAGCCCCGGCGAACGATGGGAGGAGGGCCGGATGGACGTTCAGGATGCGGCCGCGGAAAGCGTCCACGGTCTCCGGCCCGACGATCCGCATGAACCCGGCAAGCGCGACGTAGTCGATCCGTTCCGACTCCAGCATCTCTCGGAGCGCGTGGTCGTACGCCGCGCGGTCCGCGTGCGATGCGGGATCCAGGACGACGGCCTTCACGTCCCTCGTTCGGGCTCGCTCCAGTGCGAATGCGTCGTTCCTGTCCGAGACCACGAGAACGATCCAGGATCCCACGACCGGATCGTCCATGAGCGCCTGGAGATTGGTCCCCCGGCCCGAGGCCAGCACCGCCACCCGCGCCTTCACGCCCGCACGGTATGAACCGGCGGTCACGAGTGTCAAACATGATCGCTCGAACCCCAACGCTAGGATTTGGGCCGTGCCACTCGACGAGAAGAGCACCAAGAGCGGCGACCGCTGCGACCTCCACCCGGCGAGCACCTCGGTGGCCCGATGCGAGAGTTGCGGACGGCCCCTCTGCCTCGCCTGCGCCGTACCGGTGCGAGGACGGGTCTTCGGTGTCGAATGCCTGGAGGCGGCCCTTGGGCCCGGCCTCCCGACGGACGTGCTCCCCACGAGGGAGCGGTGGACCGTTCCATGGACGATCGTCGGGCTGGCCTTCGCGGTGGCCGTCGGGGCGACGCTCCTGCCATGGACCCGGTTCGGGGAAGGCTCGCATCCCTTGGGGGCCTGGGGCCGGACGGCACAGTGGTCGGTTCTCGCCGCGATCGGCGCCGCGCTCGGTCTGGCGGTCTGGCTGATGATGCGAGGACTGAGCATCCGCCCTCATCAGCCGTGGGCGATCGTGGAGACCCTGCTCGGCGCGGCGGTGACCCTTGGCGCAACCCTGAGCACGCTTCGCCCTCCCGCGTTCACGCGGCCGTGGCTCGGGCCGTGGATCGCCCTCCCCGCGGGGATCGTGGCCTGCGCGGCAGCTCTGGTCACGATGGCTCGGGCGCGAGAGCCACACGCGCCGCGTGGTTGACTCGCCTGGTGGCCCGGTATTGGATAGCCCAGGCTGCGCGGCCACGACGCTCGGGAACGAAAGGAGAGCGATGGCACGGCAAGGTCAGGGGTTCGACCTGTCCAACGTCTCCACGGCGGACAAGATCATCCTCGGTGGAACGATCGGGTTCGTCATCTGGTCGTTCCTGCCCGTCTGGTACAGCTGCTGCACGACCCTGGGCGTGACGGTGACCACCGACCGGCTCTTCGGGTTCCACGGTACGTTGGTGCTCTCCTGGTTCCTGGCGGTGCTGGCGATCGTGGAGATCGTCGTGACCAAGGTCATCGGCACGGAGGTCAAGATGCCCGTGCAGCGAGGCATGTTGCACATCGCCAACGCCGGCCTCGCCCTCCTGTTCACACTCATCGCATTGGTATTGAAACCATCCGATTCGGGATTGACCACGTCGGTGTCATGGGGGTTCTTCGTGGGGCTCGCGCTGAACCTGGTGTGGGCCTACGGCGCCTACATGCTCTACAGCGAACCAGCCTCCACCCACTCGCCTCCGTCGAGCGGCACGGGCCTCGGATAGCGACGGGACGGTCGGAAGGCCCGGCCGTCAGGCCCGGGCCTTTCGCACGGCTCGTCCACCAGACCTCAGGACGCGCGGAGCGGAGAGCGTGCCGGGAGCTCCCGCCCGGCCCACCATCCGCCGACGCCTCCGCCGACGATGCCCCACCCGAGTGCGATGAGTCCTCCGATGACCACGGCGGGCCCGATCCTCGCTGAGAAGTTCGAGGAGACGCCGGCGATGCTGCCCGACACGCCGACGGACAGCGACGCGAACCAGGACGCCACCGCCACCAGGATGCCGAAGACGACGCCGGCCGCTGCCCCCAGCGCGGCGGCCTCGTACCTGAAGGTGGCCCGCTTCCTGACCGCGTGTCGCCCACCCAGCAGGACCGAAATCGCGGGAACCAGGAGGAACAGGAAGTAGCCGGTAGGCGCGCTGCCGTACTCCGTCCGAACCTGCGGCAGCCCCGACAGAACGCTCTCCGGGGACCCTCCGCTCGTCGAGAGCGAGACCTGTCTCGGGTACTTCCAGTAACACAGGAAGGTGCTTGACTCGCCGGACCCGTACACGCCGTCGCACGCGCCCATCGCTGGGACGAGCACCCACATCGATTGGTTCGGGAGCACCAGCACGTGGTGCCCGATGATCAGGACCGTCTCGTCGATGGGCGGTTCCGATACGGTGCGGAAGTACGCCCGTGTGGCGTCGGGGTGAACCACAGCCAGGACCAGGAGTCCCACGAACGAGAGCACGATGCCGAGCGCGAGCATCCTGAACCCACCAGCGAACGCCCCGGACACCCGCCGACCCCATGAGCCTCGGGTGAGGAGCTCGTAGCGACCCGACCGCAGACCACCGGCAGCTCCGGCGGCGGCCGCGATCAGCAGGGGGATCAGGAAGGACTGGGCTGCGGAGGACTTCACCTCCACGGTTCCTGAAGCGAAGGCGCCCGACGGAACGGTGATCTCCAGTTTCACCAGCAGCGAGACCAGGAGGCACGGGAGCGCATACACCGGCGCGACCTTGAGGCCGTGCAGGACGCGGGCGAGCCCACCCCCCTCGGCCCGGTCGGCGACGGCCTTCCCGGCGCCGTACAGGAGCCAGATGGCGAGGAACGTCCCGAGCATCAGGGCCAGCCCCAGGTGCGCGCGGACGGACGCCCCTCCCGGCAGCAAACCACCGGTATCGGGGATCGAGATGTCCGGCACGCTCGCCGACAACGCGATGTGATGGAACCAATCGAAGTAGAACCAGCCCAGTCGGGCGAAGGTCCCCGCCGAGCCGGGCTGGTCGCTTACGAAATAGATGACGAACGCCGCCACCTGTCCCAGGCCGGCCATGACGACGAATGCCATGAGGCCTCGAACGAGCGCCGTGGACCACCCGCGCATGACGTCGTCCACGATCGGCGGTGGGGCGGCGACGCCGGGGCCGGAAGGTGAGACCGGCGCGGTGGGCGGTGGAGGGACGTCGCTCATGCCATGGCTCCTTCGACGAGTTCGGCCACCTCGGTAGGTGTCCGGCCGACCTTCACGCCCGCGGCCTCGAGCGCCTCGGCCTTGGCATGGGCCGTCCCGCTCGAGCCCGTGACGATGGCGCCTGCATGGCCCATGCGCTTGCCGGGCGGGGCGGTGAACCCGGCGATGTAGCCGACGACCGGCTTCTGCATCCGCTTCGCGATGAACGCCGCGGCACGCTCCTCGTCATCGCCCCCGATCTCCCCGATCAGCACCACCAGATCGGTGTGGGGGTCCATCTCGAACAGCTCGAGGGAGCCGATGAAGTCGATGCCGTGCACGGGGTCGCCTCCCATCCCCACGCACGTGGATTGCCCCACACCGCGCTCCGTCAACTCGTACACGATTTGGTAGGTGAGGGTACCCGAACGCGAGACCAGGCCCACCGGGCCGGCCACGCAGATCTCCCAGGGGATGATCCCGACGTTCGACTTCCCGGGCGAGATGACGCCGGGGCAGTTCGGTCCAACCAGCGTGGACGGCTTGCCCCGCAGGTATCCCACCACCTGCGCCATGTCCCGGACGGGGATACCCTCGGTGATGCACACGATGAGTCGCAGATCGGAGTCGGCCGCCTCGTAGATGGCCTCCGCTGCGAACCGCGGCGGTACGAAGATCAGGGAGGTGTTCGCACCGGTCTCGGTCACCGCCTCGGCCACCGTGTCGAAGACCGGGATGCCCTCCACGTCCCGGCCGGCCTTGCCCGGGGTGACTCCGGCCACAACCTTGGTGCCGTACGCCCGGTTGCGCAGCCCGTGGAACGTGCCCTCCCGGCCGGTCAGTCCCTGCACGACGACGCGGGTTGCGTCGTCGACCAGGATCGCCATCAGGCCGCCTTCGCCAGCTCGGCGGCCCGTTGTGCCGCCTGGAGCATGGTCTCGGCCGGCACGATCCGGGGGTGGTTCGCCTCGGCCAGGATGGTGCGGCCCTCCGGCGCGTTCGTGCCGTCCAGGCGAACCACGATCTGGACGGTGGGGGTGACCCGCTGGAGGGCCTCCAGGATCCCCCGGGCCACGACGTCGCCTCGGGTGATGCCTCCGAAGATGTTCACCATGACCGATCGCACGCTCGGGTCCGACAGGATCACCTCGAGCGAGACGGCCATCACTTCCGCGCTTGCACCGCCGCCGACGTCGAGGAAGTTGGCCGGCTTCGCCCCGGCCAGCTCCACGACGTCGAGGGTCGCCATCACCAGGCCGGCGCCGTTGCCGATGATCCCCACCTCGCCGTCGAGCTTCACGTACTGGAGGCCCGCCTCCCTGGCCCGGGCCTCCACCGGATCGATGGGGAACGTGGCGCGAAGGGCTTCGAGCTCGGGATGCCGCCACAGCGCGTTGTCGTCGATCGTGACCTTCGAGTCGAGGGCGACCACTCGGCCGTCGGCCAGGAGGGCCAGCGGGTTGACCTCGACGAGGGTCGCGTCGTTCGCCGCCAGGACCTCGTACATCTTGGCCAGCACCGCGCCCGCCCCCTCCCGCGCTGTCGCGGGAAGATGGCCCACCCCGTAGCGCACCTGATAGGCGTGCATTCCTAGGCGGGGATCGACGTGAACCCGGCGCAACGCCTCGGGCCGTTCCCGCGCCACCTCCTCGATGTCCATGCCGCCCTCCGAGGAGACGATCGCCAGGTAGGCACCGGCGCTCCGGTCGAGCGAGATCGCCGCATAGAACTGTTCCGAGATGTCGACCAGCCGCTCGACGAGGACCCGGGTGACCTTCGTTCCCCGGAATCCCGCCGAGAGCATCCTGGCTGCGGCTGCCTCGGCCTCCTCGGGCGAGCCGACCAGCGCGATGCCCCCACCCTTCCCTCGCCCTCCGATCTGGACCTGGACCTTCACCGCCACCTTCCCTCCCAGGCGCACGGCGAGCTGTCGGGACTGTTCCGCCGACTCGGCCACGGAGCCATCGACCAGAGGGATGCCGTGCCGGGCGAACAGCTCCTTTCCCTGGTACTCGTACAGGTCCATCAGCTGGCCTGCCTGGCCGGCAGGCGCTCTCGGAGCCAGGCCACGATCTCCCCCGTCGCCGCCCCGGGGGTGAAGATGCGCTCGATCCCGTCGGCCTGGAGCTTGGGGATGTCGTCCTTTGGGATGATGCCGCCGCCGAACACGATCACGTCACCCGCGCCCCGCTCCCGCAGGAGCTTCACCACCTTGGGGAAGAGCGTCATGTGCGCCCCCGAATGGCACGACAGGCCCACGCCGTCGGCGTCTTCCTGGATCGCCGTCTCGGCGATCTGCTCCGGGGTCTGGTGCAGGCCCGTGTAGATGACCTCGAACCCGGCATCACGGAGGGCACGGGCGACGACCTTCGCGCCGCGGTCGTGCCCGTCGAGGCCGGGCTTGGCCACGACGATCCGATACTTCTCGGGCATCGGCGGCAATCATAGCGAACGCCCTGCTTCGTTCCGGTCGGTACGCCGTGCAGCCCACCTGCGATACTTCGACCCGTGGTCAGGAAGCGATTCCGGTTCCGTCCGCCCGGCCTGAAGCCCACGACGAAGGTCGGGACGCTCGGCCCGTACCGAGGCCGGCTGGGCCTGGCGTGGGTGATCGCGCCGCTGGTCGTGGCGATCGTCATCGTCGTCGCCGGCTCCTTCGCGTTGTTCCGCTGAGCTCGAGCCCGATGAGCATGGGGATCCCCATGGGCGTTTCGGCCGTGAGGGCTCGATGAACTGGGAGCGGTTCATGGCCGACGTGCCCGACCTCGCGGGCTCCTGCTCGGGATGATGTGGCGGTCGAGGAAGGCGTTGGACCTGCTCCGCGACCCGCGCATCGTCGTTCACAGCGTGACCAGAGATCGCGAGGGAATCGAAGGAGACGTGAAGCTCTACGGCAGGGCGATCGACATCTCCGCTCCCGACGTCCGGCAGGCCTACCGCGATGCGATCAGGGCCCGGATCGGGTGGGCCCCCGACGAGCCCGAGTATCACCTGTTCGCCCTCGACATCGAATCCGCCGGCTATATCGTGTTCGGCGACGACCGCCACGCCCTGAGCTGGGATCCTTCGACCGGCCTCCGACGGCTTCCCGTCGCGGAAACGACCTAACCGACCCGCCTGAGCGGAGCGTAGGCCAGGAGCAGCCGCTTCTCCCCCTCGTCCTCGAAGATCACGGTTGCTTCCGCATCGGATCCCGCGCCGGAGACCGTGAGCACGACGCCCTCGCCCCACCGGTCGTGGAGCACCGTGTCGCCCGGCGAGACCTCCACGGGCTCCCGCCCACCGGTCATCACGGCCTCCCGGATCGACGAGCCTCGGCCACCGATCACGGCGCCCTCGGGCTCCTCCTCTCCCTCGATCGAGCGCAGGAGCTCGGCCGGGATCTCCGACAGGAACCGCGAGGGTGGGTTGTAGGACGTCGTTCCGAACAGCGACCGGCTCCATGCGTGGCACAGGTACAGACGCTGCATCGCCCTGGTGATGCCGACGTACGCCAGGCGCCGCTCCTCCTCCAGCTCGGCCGAGTCGCCCATCGAACGGTAATGCGGGAACACCCCGTCCTCGAGCCCCACGATGAACACCACGGGGAACTCCAGCCCCTTCGCGTTGTGGAGCGTCATCAGGGTGACCGCGGAGGCCTGCTCGTCGTACTCGTCCTGCTCGGAGACCAGCGCGACCTGCTCGAGGAACCCGGCCATCCCCTCGTCGGGATGCCGCTGCTCGTACTCGGCGGCGACGCCGGTCAGCTCCTTGATGTTCTCGATCCGGCCCTCGGCCTCGATCGTGCGCTCGGACTCCAGCTCCATCAGGTAGCTCGACTCCGTCGCGGCGGCTTCGACCATCCTGGCGGGCCCCGCGCCCGACTCCAACGCCTCACGCAGCTTGTCCACGACCCGGACGAACCCGAGCACCGCTCCTCGCGCCCGCGGCCCGAGTGACCCGATCTCCTCAACGCGACGGCACGCCTCGAGGAACGGCACCTCCTCGGTGGCGGCGAACGACTGGAGCACCGACACGGTCTGGTCGCCGATCCCCCGCTTCGGCGTGTTGATGACCCGCCTCGCCGAGATCACGTCCTGCGGGTTCACCAGGAGGCGGAGGTACGCCAGGACGTCCTTGATCTCCTTGCGCTGGTAGAACCGAAGGCCACCCACGACTTTGTACGGCACCCCGCCCTTCATGAAGATGTCCTCGAGCACCCGGCTCTGCGCGTTCGTCCGGTAGAAGACGGCCACGTCGGCGTACCGGTGGCCCTCCTCCTCGACCAGGCGGTCGGCCTCCTCCGCCACGAACAGCGCCTCCTCGTGCTCGTTCTCGGCCCGGAACCGCACTGGCAGCTCGCCCTGCGCTCCGTCGGTCCACAGCGACTTCGGTTTCCGTTGCAGGTTGTGAAAGATGAGGGCGTTCGCCACCTCCAGGATGGCCTTGGTGGACCGGTAGTTCTGCTCCATCAGGAAGACGGCGGCGTCCGGATAGTCGCGCTCGAAGTCCAGCAGGTTCTGGATGGTGGCCCCACGCCAGGAATACACGCCCTGGTCGGCGTCGCCCACGACGCAGATGTTGCGATACTTCGCCGCCAGCAGGTTCACCAGCTGGTACTGGGCCCGGTTCGTGTCCTGGTACTCGTCGATCAGGATGTAGCGGAACCACTCCTGATAGTGCTCGAGCACCGCAGGGTGGTTTCGGAAGAGCCGCACCGTCTCGGCGATGAGGTCGTCGAAGTCGAGAGCCCCGGCCGCGAGCTTTCGCCGCTCGTACCCCTGGTAGACCTTGGCCACGGTCTGCTCGTAGAAGTTCCCGGCAAGCTGAACGAACTCGTCCGCCGACAGCACGTGATCCTTCGCCTTCCCGATGGCGGCCGCCATGGCCCTGGGAGGGAATCGCTTGTTGTCGATGTTGAGGTCCTTCAGCACCTGGGTCAGGAGCCGTTCGGTGTCGGCCTCGTCGTAGATCGTGAACGAAGACGGCAGCCCGAGGCGCTCGTGCTCCCTGCGGAGGATCCGGGCGCAGGCCGAGTGGAACGTGAGGATCCACATGCCGCGGGCGATCCGCTCGCCCAGGATGCCCTCCACCCGGGCGGCCATCTCCCGGGCGGCCTTGTTCGTGAACGTGATGGCCAGGATGGCGTAGGGCGAGACCTCCCGCTCCCGGATGAGGTAGGCGATCCGGTGGGTCAGGGCCCGGGTCTTTCCGGAGCCGGCTCCGGCGACGATGAGGACGGGGCCGTCGGTCTGCCGAACGGCCTCGGCTTGGACGGGATTCAGGTCCTGGAGGAGGGGGATCGAGCGCGTCGCCACGCCTACGATTGTAGGGGTCGACCGCGACGCTCAAGTTCGTTTGGAAACCTGGCACACTGAAAACGTGCAGGACGCCATGCCGGTATCCACCGAAACGCGGCCTCCGCGCTCATCCTCCTGGCCGCCCAGGAGGCGCGTTGCCCTGGCCCTTCGAGCCATGGCCATCGTGTTCATTGCTGGCGGCCTGGCCATCGGCGGTGACCTTGCGTGGAAGCTCTGGGGGACCGGATTCACCACGCAGCGCCTCCAGGCCGAGATGCGTCCCAACTTCGAGAACAAGCTGGGGACGAGGGTCGCGACCGATCCGAGCGCGGATGCGGTCCGAGTGCCGGGAAACGCGGTGGCCATCCTGAAGATCCCCCGGATCCACCTCGACATGGTCGTGGTGGAGGGCACCGACACGGAGTCGCTCAAGAAGGGTCCCGGCCACTACGCCGAAACGGCCTACCCGTGGCAGGGCCACGGCCGGGTGGCGATCGCAGGGCATCGCACCACCTACCTGCACCCCTTCTACGACCTGAACGAGATGAAGGAAGGCGACCTCATCATCATGGAAACGGAATACGGGACCTTCCGGTACGTGGTGACGAGCGTGTTCGTGATCACGCCCGAAGACTCGTCCGTCCTCGACCAGACGAAGAAGCCAACGTTGGTGCTCACCACATGCAACCCGCGCTACTCGGCGGCCGAGCGCCTCATCGTCGTCGCCAGTCGCCTCGATTGAGGCCTATTCCCACTCGATCGTCGCGGGGGGCTTCGATGACACGTCGTAGGCCACCCGGTTCACCCCCGGCACCTCGGCGATGACGCGGCTCGAGATCCGGTCCAGCACCTCGGTTGGGAGGCGGGCCCAATCCGCGGTCATGGCGTCCTCGCTCGTCACCGCCCGGATCACGACCGGGTGCTCGTACGTCCTGCCGTCGCCCATCACGCCAACGGTTCGGATATCCCCCAGGAGCACCGCGAAGCACTGCCACAGCTCGTGGTGCAGCCCGGCCCGGCGGATCTCCTCGTTCACGATGGCGTCCGCGGCCCGCACGACCGTGAGGCGGTCGGGCCTCACCTCCCCGACGATCCGCACGGCGAGGCCGGGCCCGGGGAACGGTTGGCGCCGCACGACCTCCTGTGGCAGCCCGAGCTCCTCTCCCACCTCGCGAACCTCGTCCTTGAACAGGTCGCGGAGTGGCTCCACCAGCTCCACGTCCATGCGCTCGGGGAGGCCAC
>JBOGVH010000059.1:0-2762 GCA_050695235.1 Actinomycetota bacterium | reverse complement strand
CATCTGGCGGGGGCGGGACGCGCCGAGCATCGACCGAGCCCGAGCCGATTACATGGGCATGCTGGCCACGGTCATGAACGCGCTCGCGCTCCAAGACGGTCTGGAGAAGTTGCGCGTGACCACCAGGGTGCAGACCGCGATCCACATGGCACAGGTGGCCGAGCCGTACATCCCGCTCCGGGCGGTCCGGCACCTGGAGAAGGGTCGGATCGTGATCTTTGCCGCTGGGATGGGGGCGCCCTTCTTCTCCACGGACACCACCGCGGCCCAGCGGGCGTTGGAGATCGGGGCCGAGGCCATCTTGAAGGGCACGAAGGTCGACGGCGTGTACAGCGCCGATCCGCTCGTCGACCCGAGCGCTCGCCGCTTCGAATCGATCGAGTACCTCGACGTGTTACGCGAGGGATACCAGGTCATGGATGCCACGGCGATCTCGCTGAGCATGGAGAACAAGCTCCCCATCATCGTGTTCGACTTCCGCCGCGAGGGGAACATCCGCCGGGCGCTGTCCGGCGAGCCCATCGGGACCCTGGTCCACGGGGGGGCCGCATGACGGTCCAGGCCACCCTCGGTGAGGCCGGGGAGAAGATGGACAAGGCGATATCCGTGCTCAAGGAGGAGCTCGGCTCGATCCGGACGGGCAGGGCCTCGCCGGCCCTACTTTCGCGGATCGCTGTGGACTATTACGGTACTCAAGTGCCGATCCAGCAGCTGGCCTCGTTCTCGGTGCCGGAGCCCAGGACGCTCCTCATTCAGCCCTACGACAAGAACGCCATCGCTTCCATGGAGAAGGCGATCATGTCGAGCGACGTCGGCATCACACCGTCGAGCGACGGCAACGTGATCCGCCTCTCGCTCCCGCCGCTCACCGAGGAGCGGCGCAAGGAGCTGGTCAAGGTGGTGCACCAGCGGGGCGAGGAGGCACGGGTGGCGGTGCGGAACGTGCGACGCCATTCCAAGGAGGAGCTGGAGCGGTTGCAGCGCGCCGCCAGCATCTCCGAGGACGACCTGACTCGTTCCGAGAAGGAGCTGCAGAAGCTGACCGACCAGCACGTGGCGGAGGTCGACGAGATCGTGGTCCACAAGGAGCGGGAGCTCAAGGAGATCTAGTGCCCGAGGGCGACAAGAAGGACGACCTGTTCGAGGACCTCGACAAGTTCTTCGCGCCCATCCAGGACGTGGACTGGCCGGAGAACCCCTCCGCGGCACCCCCCGGGGAGCAGGCCCCGCCCGACACCGATACCGGGGTGATCGACGAGCCCGACGACTCCTCGAGGGCCGGGTCGATCCCCCGCCAGGAGGAACCGTCAGAAGGGTCGTCACCCTCGGAGGCGGGGTCCGAGGAATCCGTGTGGGGGGAGGAGGAGGCAGCCGAGATCTCCGAGGAGACATTCGGCCGCGCGCCCTCCGCGTACGTCGACCTGCCCGGCCCCTCCGAGGAGGCAGAAGAGGAACCGGAGATCGATTCCCCCCTCCGCGAGGCGTCGGCCGAGGACGAGGAGCCGAGCCCCGAGGCGGTGGAGGCGGCCGCCGAGCACTTCGCCAGGTCGGTGCGCGATGAGGCCGACCTGGATCTCGAGGACGAAACCTCGCTCCCGGAGCTATTGGGCGGGGGCGAGGAAGACATCGCCGCGGAGATGGAAGAGCCCGTCGGGAGCGGCCGGGCAACGAGCATGTCAGGCTCCGGCTCCGAAGGGCTGGGCGGGCCGAGCTGGCAAGAGCCCACCACACTCGAGGTCGGTATGGAGCACGAGGCCCGCCGGACCGGCCGGGACGTCCCGGCCGCGTTCATCACCGGATTGGCCCTGGCCGGGGTGGCCCTGGGCAGCCTGGCGGTGGGGAAGTGGGCGTTCGCTCTGACCGCCGGGGCCATCGTCCTGTGGGCCCAGGGTGAGCTGTACCTCGCGTTCCAGCGGCATCACCTCCAGCCCGCAACGGCTCTCGGTCTGGTGTCCGGAGGACTCGTGCTCGGGGCGGCGTACTTCCGTGGCGAGGCGGCCATGCTGTCGATGTTCGTCCTGTCGGTGTTCGCCGCGTTCCTGTGGTACATGGCAGCGCCCGCGTCGCACCGACGAGGCACCGCGACGAACATCGGCGTCACGGTCTTGGGCATCGCGTACGTGCCCCTCATGGCCGGCTTCGCTCTGGCTATGCTCGATCTCACCGATGGCCGGGCCGTGGTCCTGTCGGTGATCGGACTGACGTTCGTGTACGACACCGCCGCGTTCATCGTCGGGTCCTGGTGGGGGAACCGGCCGCTCGCTCCGACCATCAGCCCCAAGAAGTCACTGGAGGGTGCCATCGGGGCGACGCTCGTGGTCATCGCGGTCTCCGTGGGGGCGGTGGCTCCATACGTGACCGCGCTGAACACGGTGGGCAAGTCCGTGGCCCTGGCGGTGGTGGTGGCCATCCTCGCGCCCCTGGGCGACCTGGCGGAATCGCTGATCAAGCGGGACCTTGGGGTGAAGGACATGGGCAGCGTGCTCCCGGGCCACGGGGGAGTGCTCGACCGGATCGACTCGGTGCTGTTCGTGGTGCCGGCCGCCTTCCTGTTCCTTCGCGTGATCTTCCCCTGACCCTCGGCTGCCACGGTTTGTCCGTCTCCCGGGGTACCCTTAGAGAGCGATGCGCTCGCTGACCATCCTCGGATCGACCGGATCGGTCGGGACCCAGGCCCTGGACGTGGTCCGGCGAAATCCGGATCGGTTCAAGGTCGTCGGGCTGGCCGCCCTGACCAACCATGAGCTTCTCGTCGGTCAGAT
>JBOGVH010000058.1:0-7441 GCA_050695235.1 Actinomycetota bacterium | reverse complement strand
GCTCCCTGCTCACCGTGCTCTCTCAGACCTCAGAACATCTTGGGTTGGCGGAGGAAGGCTCACTACGGAGGCTTGCCGTAGAGCGCGAAGAGCCCCTCACTGCCTCCTGAGAATCCTGAAGCCTCTTCGCTGGAAGACTAGCTGGCGCTCAGGGGCAGATCACGAGTAGTACTCGATGATCAATCGCTCCTCGATAGGAACCGGGAGCGGGATCTCGTCGCGTTCGGGCAGGCGGGAGAGCGTGCCCTTCACTTCGTCCTTGTTCCGGTACAGGTAGACGGGCGGCTCCAGCGTGATCTCGAGCGCTTCACGGACCGAGACGAGGTTGCGGCCCTTCTGGCCGACCTCGACCGTCTGACCCGGCTTCACCTGCGCGCTGGGAACGTCGATCCGCCGTCCATCGACGAGCACGTGGCCGTGGGACACGAGCTGGCGAGCCTGGCGCTGGGTCAGCGCGAACCCAAGGCGAAGGACGATGACGTCCAGCCGGGTCTCCAGCTGCCGGATGAGCTCCTCGCCGGTCACGCCGATCCGCCGGGAGGCCCTGTCGTAATAGACCCGCATCTGGCGCTCCCCGACACCGTAGATGGCACGGAGCTTCTGCTTCTCCAGGAGCCGGACCTGGTACTCGGACAGGCGCTTGCGGCCCCGGCCGTGCTGGCCCGGCGGATAGGGACGCTTGTTGGCCGGGCAATTGGGGCGGCCGCAGAGCGGCGCGCCGACCCGGCGGCAGGTGCGATGAGCAGGTCCGAACTTGTCCATGCGGCCAGTCAGCGTACCAATCGGGAAGCGCGAACGACCGTGGCCGATAGCATCGCGGGCCGTGGACATCGCCGACCGCATCAGGGGAAGCGTGTTGGGGCTGGCGCTCGGTGACGCCGTGGGAGCTCCGTTCGAGGGCCGGCGGGCGCCCGACGTCCCCGACCCCCTGCCGGCACTGGAGCTTCCGTGGAGGGGCCTGCCGCCGGGCTCGACCACGGACGACACTGCCATGGCCCGCAACCTGGTCCGAAGCCTGGCCGCGCGCGGGGAGCTCGACCCCGACGATCTGATTGCCCGGCACCTGGAGTGGTACCGATCCGGTCCGCCCGATGTCGGGGCCTTCACCCGCCGCGTGCTTTCGCGGGTCGACCGGGGCGAGGATGCGTTCGAGGCCGCCAGGTCGGTGTGGGAGGAACGCGGGCCTGAGGTGTCCGCGGGCAACGGCTCGGTGATGTACTGCGCGCCCCTCGGCTTGGCGTATGCGAATCGCGCGGAGGAGCTGGTGGAGGTGGCGCCCAAGCTGTCGGCGCTCACGCACTTCGACGAACGGTGCCGGACGGCGGTGGTCGCCCTGACCCTGACCGTCGCCGCATTGACCCGCGGCCAGTCACCGGAAGGAGCGGTGGCCGCCGGATTGGCCGTTGTCGTGGACCGGGAGGGAGGGGAGGAGCTCGAGTACCTGGTGGAGATGGCCGGCGTGGGGCGGCGGATCGACGGCCCGGACCAGGGCTTCTGCCTGTTCACGGCGGGTGTTGCGCTCCAGTCGCTCCTGGGCACGGGGGACTTCGAGATCGAGGTGAGCCGGGTGGTGGCGCTCGGCGGCGACACGGACACGAACGCAGCCGTCGCGGGCGCACTCCTTGGAACGGTGGTCGGAGAGAACGGCCTGCCCCAGACGTGGCTCGACCGACTGGAGGACCGGACGGCCATCCGGGTCGAGGCGCTGGCCCTGGTTACTCCGGCCGGAAGATCGAATCGATCTCCCGAAGGGTAGGTGCGTCGAGGGTCACATCGCCGGCCGCCGCGTTCGACCTGACGTGCGCGGCGTTCCTGCTGCCGGCGATGGCGGCCGTCAGGCCCTCCTGATGCACCGCCCATGCCAGCGCAAGCGTGGAGACCGGGATGTCCAGCCGCTCGGCGACCGACCGCAGGCGCTCCACCCGTTCGATGTTCCGCTCGAAGGTCCCCGGGGAGAAGGGCCCCACCCCTTCCTCCATCGACCCCGCGCGCTGGCGGCCCCGCCAGTCCCCTGGGTGGAACGTCGCGTCCGGGCCGATGGCGCCGGTCAACAGCCCGAAGCCCAGGGGGGAATACGCGAGGTAGCCGATGCCCTGGCGAGGCAGCCATGGCAGGAGCTCGGTGCCGTCGTCCTGATGGACGAGCGAGAACTGGTTCTGGACCGACGTGACCGGGTGGATCGGCAGGCACCGCTCGATCCGCGGACGGTCGAAGTTCGACACCCCGATGTGCAGCGCCAACCCCTCCTTCACCACCTCTGCCATCGCTCCCCACGTGTCCTCCACCGGGATCCGGTCGTCCGGCCAGTGCACCTGGTACAGGTCGACGTGGTCGGTCCGCAGGCGGGAGAGCGAGCCGCGGATGGCCGTTCGGATCTCCTCGGGGCGGATCCCCGACCCCTCGTCGTCGGGGGCCACCTTGGTGAAGATCAGGACCTCGTCATGCCTTCCGGCGACGGCCCGGGCCACGAGCTCCTCCGAACGGCCCCGGCCGTAGACCTCGGCCGTGTCGATCCAGTTGATCCCGACATCGAAGATCACTCGCATCGAGTCGACGACGACGTCGTCCGATGCGTTCGGCCCCCAGTCGGCGCCGCCTGCCTCCCACGCGCCGTAGCCGACCACCGAGATCTCCGGACCGTCGGCGCCGAGCGTTCGTGTCTTCACAGGGTGGCCTCCTTCTCCTTCACTCGCGCATCTCCGGGAACCTGGCGGCCAGCGAGGGGAGCACGTACCTGGCGCCGGACGAACGCAATTCGTCGACCGCGAACTTCCCGCTAGCCACGGCCACCGAGACGGCACCCACGGCCCGTGCGGCTTCGACGTCGAGCCGCGTATCGCCCACCACGAACACCCGATCCGGCGTGACGTCGTGGCCGTGGAGCATCGCCGCCTTGTCGATGGCCACCCGGGTGAGCATCGCCCGGTCGTCCGAGTCCGATCCGTACCCGCCGAACACGAAGAACCGGTTGAGGTCGGCTCGGGACAGCTTCACGCGAGCGGCGCCTTCCATCGCTCCCGACACCAACCCGAGCATCGTCCCGGCGTCGGACAGCATGAGCAGAAGGTCCACAACACCTCTCAGCACGCGGTAACCCTCGGACGTCCGCACCTCCTCCGAGAGCCGCAGGAGGTACACGGCGAACAGCCGAGCCAACTCCGCCTCGGTCGGCTCGCGTCCCACCGCGGCCTCGAAGGTCTTACGGGCTACCACCGGGTCGGTCTCTCCGGCGGCGGTGTGCGAACCGATGTCGGCGGGGATCCCGTACAGCTTGTCGAACGCGTACGTCCAGCTCCGCGCGCCGGCCCCGCCGCTGTCGATCAGGGTGCCGTCGACGTCGAACAGCACGACCGGGGGCATGCCCAAAGCCGAAGTCATGCCCCTTCGAACAGCACCGCGCGGGCCGGGCCGCCGTCGCCGTCCACGATCTTGAGCGGCAGCACGGCCAGGGTGTAGTCGCCGGGCTCGACGTCGCCGAGGTCCAGCCCTTCCACGATGACCACGCCGTTCGAGAGCAGCTCGACGTGCGTGGGATGCCCTAGGGCACCTTTCTGCTCGATCGACAGGAAATCCACCCCCACCAACTTGATGCCCGCCGCCACCACCCACGTCGCCCCCTCGGGCGACAGGCAGACGTACTCGTCGGGGAAGGAGACGGGCAGGTGGCGCCAGATCTCCGAGTTGTCGCTCTTCAGCAGGACCCTCGTGGCCCCCGCCGGGATCTTCAGTTCATCGAGGTCGGCCGGGCCGAGCTGGCCCCGAAGGCCCCGGGCATCCGCGACCACGCAGTCCCCGACCAGCAGGTCCACCGGCACCTGATCCATCCCGGCCCCGCCGGGGACGAAATGGACCGGCGGGTCCACGTGCGTGCCGGTGTGGGTCCCGATCCGAAGCTCCGAGACGTTGGCGGGGTCGCCCTTCGAGATCTGGATGCGGGGAAGGATCTCCACGGCGGGGTCGCCCGGCCACACGAGCAGATCGGGCCCGATGGGGAGCGACACGTCGATGATCCGGTGCATCAGCTCCCTCCCTCGGCTCGCATCCGTCGGTACCGCCGGATCAACGCGTTGGTCGAGGAGTCGTGCCCCGGCTTCGGCTCGCCCTCCGCGTGCAGCTCGGGCACGATGCGGGTGGCCAGGACCTTGCCCAGCTCCACCCCCCACTGGTCGAAGGAGTCGACGTTCCAGATGGTCCCCTGCGTGAACACCTTGTGCTCGTACAGCGCGATCAGCTGCCCCAGCACCCTCGGCGTGAGCTTCGAGGCAAGGATCGTGTTCGTGGGGTGGTTGCCCCGGAACGTCCGATGGGGGACCTGCGCCGAGGGAACGCCCTCGGCCTCCACCTCCTCGCGGGTCTTGCCGAACCCCAGGGCCTCGGTCTGCGCGAACAGGCTGGCCATGAGCAGGTCGTGATGGTCGCCGACGGCATGGCTGGGATGCACGAACCCCAGGAAGTCGCACGGGATCAGCTTCGTTCCCTGATGGATCAGCTGGAAGTACGCGTGCTGTCCGTTCGTCCCGGGCGTGCCCCACACGATGGGACCGGTCTCGTAATCGACCGGGTTCCCCTCGAGGTCCACCGACTTTCCGTTGGACTCCATGTCGAGCTGTTGGAGATACGCCGGAAGCTTCTCCAGATGCTGGCTGTAGGGCAGGACGGCGTGGGTCTCCGCGCCGAAGAAGTTCCCGTACCAGGTCCACAGCAGTCCGAGCAGCACGGGCATGTTCCGCTCGAACGGGGCCGTCCTGAAGTGCTCGTCCATCTGCCGGAACCCGGCGAGCATGTCCCGGAAGCGCTCGGGCCCGACGGCGACCATCAGCGAGAGCCCGATCGCGGAGTCGACCGAGTACCGACCCCCCACCCAATCCCAGAACTCGAACATGTTCTCGGTGTCGATGCCGAACTCGGCGACCTTCTCCGCGTTCGTGGAGACCGCCACGAAGTGCCTGGCGATCGCTTTCGGGGCGCCGAGCTTGGAGAGCAACCAGTCCCTGGCGGTCCGGGCATTCGTCAGGGTCTCGAGCGTGGTGAACGTCTTCGAGGACACGATGAACAGGGTCTCCTGCGGATCGAGGTCCCGGGTGGCCTCGAAGACGTCGGTGCCGTCCACGTTGGACACGAACCGGAAGGTGATAGACCGCGCCGAGAAGTCCTTGAGGGCCTCGTGGGCCATGGCCGGTCCCAGGTCCGAGCCGCCGATGCCGATGTTCACGACGTTTCGGATGGGCTTGCCCGAGTGACCGGTCCACTCGCCGGACCGGATCCGTTCGGCGAACGAGGCCATCCGGTCGAGCACGGCGTGGACCAAGGGGACGACGTTCTCGCCGTCCACCTCGATCACCTCGTCCCTCGGTGCCCGGAGCGCAACGTGCAGGGCGGGCCGGTCCTCGGTGACGTTGATCCGCTCCCCGGCGAACATCGCGTCGATCCGGCGACGGAGCCCCGAGCGCTCGGCCAGATCCACCAGAAGATCCATCGTCTCCCGGGTGACCAGGTTCTTCGAATAGTCCAGGTACAGGTCCCCGGCTTCCAGCGTCATGGTCTCGCCGCGATCCGGATCCTCGGCGAACAGGTCACGGAGGTCGACCCCCTCCATCTTGCCCCGGTGGGCCTCCAACGCCTCCCATTCGGGGGTCCGGGTGATCCTGCCGTTCGCGGCCATGGAGACCGATCCGGGGCTCAGCCCGGCTTCTCCGCGTGCCCGCCGAACTGCATGCGGAGCGCCGAGAGGATCCGGTCGGCGAACTCGGCCTCGCCCCGGGACTCGAACCGGTCGAACAGGGCGGCCGAGAGGACGTGGAGGGGAACGCCCTCGTCCACGGCGGCGAGCACGGTCCACCGGCCTTCGCCCGAGTCCGACACCCGCCCCGAATACCTGCTCAGGTCGGGGTCCTCGAACAGCGCCGCGGCGGTCAGGTCGAGTAGCCAGGAGGCGACCACGCTGCCTCGCCGCCACACTTCCGCCACCTCGGCGGTGTCGATGTCGTACCGGTAGTACGTAGGGTCGCGGAGTGGCGCAGTCTCGGCGTCGGCCTCCCGCTTCCTGGTTCCGGCGTTGGCGTTGCGGATCACGTTCAGGCCCTCGGCGTAGGCGGCCATGAGGCCGTACTCGATCCCGTTGTGGACCATCTTGACGAAATGGCCTGCGCCGGACGGTCCGCAGTACAGGTAGCCGGCCTCGGCAGTGCTCGTCTTCGGTGAGCCGTCCTTGCCCGCCGTGCGCGGTGCCGCCTCCACGCCCGGCGCGAGGGCGGCGAAGATGGGATCGAGGCGACGCACCACCGCCTCGTCGCCCCCGATCATCAGACAGAACCCCCGCTCCAATCCGAACACGCCGCCCGAGGTCCCGACGTCGATGAACGTGATGTGCTTCGCCTGGTACCGTTCGGCCCGCTCGATGTCGTCGCGGTAGTAGGAGTTCCCTCCGTCGATGATGACGTCGCCGGGGTCCATGAGCTCGGCCAATCGGTCGGCGGTGGGCCCGGCGAAGGCGGCCGGCACCATGAGCCAGGCCACGCGAGGCTTGGAGAGCTTGCTGGCGAAGTCCTCGAGCGACGCGGTTCCGATGGCCCCCTCGCCCTCGAGCTGACGCACCGCGTCCTGGCTCACGTCGTAGGCCACGACCTCGTGACCGCGGCGCATCAGGCGTCGCGAGAGGTTCGACCCCATCCGGCCAAGGCCCACCATCCCGAGCTGCACGATCCGCTCCTTCCGCCGCGGCAAGGGTACCGCGGGGGAGATGAATGCTCTCGGGCGAGCCCGGGAGTCACCGCCTCCAGTCGCGGAAGGCCCACAGCAATGCATCCCTGGCCTCGGTCGGCACCGATCCCTCGGTGAGCCGGCCGACCACGCTGAGCGTCCGCCGCATCTGCTCCAGATGGGCCGTGCAGTCCGCGCACTCCGCCATGTGCTCGTCGAACCGAGCTCGGTCCTCTGGCGAGAGTGCCCCCTCCAGGTACTCGGTCACGAGCTCCACGAGCTCACGGCACCTGAGGGCCTCGGCCCCCCGGTCCACCTTGCCCACTGGTCCCTGCCCTTTCCATCACGCTCGGGCTCTCTGGAGCGCTCGCAGCCACGGCGGCCTCACCCCGCCCGTTGAGGTGTCCCCGGAAGGGCCCGAAACGCTACAGTCGATCGCTCGGCGCCCTGTAACGCCCCGAACCCTGGACGACACGGTCGATCCACCATCCGTTCGTCCGGCCAATACACGGTGAGGCGGGGCCAAGCCGGGAAGGGGACATCCACATGGCTGAGATGATCAAGGTGTACGGAGCGAGCTGGTGCCCGGACTGCCGGCGGGCCAAGCGCTTCCTGGGCGACCAGCGGGTCCCGTTCGAGTGGCACGACATCGAGCAGGATCCCGACGGCGTCAACGTCGTCCAGGCCAGGAACAACGGGAACAACGTCATCCCCACGATCATCTTCCCCGACGGGACCTTCC
>JBOGVH010000057.1:0-7036 GCA_050695235.1 Actinomycetota bacterium | reverse complement strand
GTGTGCGATCCCGCGGCCCTGGACCGTGAGCTCGATCAAGTGGCCAGACGGGGCGTCGCGTTGGAGGACCAGGAGGCCATCGTCGGAGAGGCGGAGATCGCGGCGACGGTGTTCAATCACGCGGGCGCGCCCGTGGGCGCGATCGGCGTGGCCGGGCCGGTCGAGCGGTTACTGAGCGACGGCCCCTCCCCGCACCTGGTGGCGGCGGTCCGGGAGACCGCTCGGAGCCTGTCCAGGGAGATGGGCGCGGGCCGCCTGTCTGCCCGCGCCCGCTGACCCTTCCGTCGATGACGTCCGCGCAGTCCCTGTGACACCATGGCCCGTCCATGGCCGGGATCGACCTCCACACCCACACGAACCGCTCCGACGGGACGTTCGCGCCGTCGGAGCTGGTGAAGCTGGCATCCGAGCGTGGTCTGGAGGTCGTGGCCATCACCGACCACGACACGACCGACGGGCTCGAGGATGCGGCCGAGGCCGGACTCGAGCTCGGCGTCGAAGTCGTTCCGGGCGTGGAGCTCTCGGCCGAGCACCAGGGCACGAGCGTCCACGTCCTGTGTTACTGGATGGATCCGGCGAACCAGGCGCTCCAGGCCGAGCTCGTCCGGCTGCGCTCCGAACGATTCCTTCGGGGGGAGGCCATGGTCGAAAAGCTCCGGTCGCTCGGGTACCCGGTCTCGTTCGAACGGGTCAGCGAGATCGCCGGCAGCGGCAATATCGTGCGACCTCACGTTGCTCAGGCGCTGGTCGAGGCCTGCGTCGTGGCCGACGAGGAGGAGGCCTTCGACCGGCTCATCGGCGACGACGGGCCGGCGTATGTCCCCAAGCACGCACTTGCGCCCCTCAAGGCGCTCGAGCTGGTCCGCCGGGCGGGGGGCGCGTGCGTGCTCGCTCACCCGGGCATGTGGAGGGCCGAGGCACCGGTCCCCGAGGACCTCATCGAGGCCATGGCCGAGGCGGGGATGGCGGGCCTGGAGGCCGACCACAGCGATCACACGCCCGAGCAACGCGAGCACTACCGGGACCTGGCCAAGCGCCTCGGGCTGGTCGTCACCGGCGGCTCGGACTGTCACGGGACGCGGTACGACCCCGTGCGTCTGGGGTCGGTGACGACCGATCCCGATCGGTTCCGGGTACTCCGAAGCCTCGCCGCCTCGGGATGACGAGATGCGGCCGACCGGAAGGCGCGTCCTGATCGTGGGGGGCGGCTACGTCGGCATGTACGCGGCGCTGGAGATGCAACGCGAGTTGTCGCGAGCGGGCCACGAGCTGACCCTGGTGAACGTGGAGAACTACATGCAGTACCAGCCATTTCTGCCCGAGGTGGCCTCGGGAAACATCGAGCCCCGCCACGTCGTCGTCCCCCTCCGGCAGATCCTCAGGAAGACGACGGTCCTGGTCGGCGAGGTGCGGCGCATCGACCACGAGCGCAGAGGGGCCACGGTGCGCACGCCGAACGGGGAGGACCTCGATGTCCCCTACGACGTCCTCGTGCTGGGCGCAGGGTCTCGATCGAGGGTCCTGCCGGTTCCGGGCCTGGCCGAGCGGGGGGTGGGGTTCAAGACCGTGGCCGAGGCCATCTTCCTTCGCAACCACGTGTTGTCCCGGCTCGACGCCGCGGCCGAGGAGCCCGACGAGGATCATCGGCGGGCCGCCCTCACCTTCGTCTTCGTGGGGGCGGGGTACGCGGGGGTGGAGGCCCTGGCGGAGCTGGAGGACATGGCCCGCTCGGCGCTTCGCTACTACCGCGGCCTGCATCCAGACGACATGCGCTGGGTCCTGGTGGAGGCCACCTCACGCATCCTGCCCGAGCTGAGCCCCGATCTGGCCACCTACGTGAGCTCGCGGCTGCGGGTTCGGGGGATCGAAGTGCTTGTGAACACGACCCTCGAGTCCGCCGAGGGCGGGGTGATGCGCCTGTCGAACGGGATGCAATTCCCCGCGGACACCCTCGTGTGGACGGCCGGGGTGAAGCCGGAGCCGCTCGCGGCCCGCTCGAACTTCCCCGTCGACGAGCGGGGACGCGTGATCGTGGACGAGTTCCTGCGGGTCCGTGGCGTCGAGGACGCCTGGGCAGCCGGGGACAACGCGGCGGTGCCCGACCTCGCGACGGGCGGACTCTCCCCCCCAACGGCGCAACACGCGCTCCGTCAGGCCCGGCGGCTGGGCACGAACGTGATCGCGTCGCTTCGCGGGGAACAGCTGGAGCCTTTCCGGTGGCGGAACCTGGGGCAGCTCGCCTCCCTCGGTCGGTTCAAGGGGGCGGCCATCGTGCTCGGGGTGAAGGTCAAGGGGTTTCCGGCGTGGTTCCTCCACCGCACCTACCACCTGTGGATGATGCCCACCCTGAACCGCAAGGTCCGGATCGTGACGGACTGGACGGTGGGGTTGCTCTTCCCTCGGGACGTGTCGCAACTCGGTTCGATCCACCACCCACGCGACGCCTTCCAACGGGCCGCGCAGGGGGAGTAGCTCCGAGCGGGCCGTCAGCGGTTCCGGTTGATCTCGGCCGCGGCCGACAACGTCGTGTGGCTGCGCTCAAGGTCCGGCAGCTCGTGACCGCCGGTGATCTCCTCGACCGCCCAGTTGGTCAGGTCGCGGATGGAGATGATCCCCACCAATGCGCCCTTGTCCAGGACCGGCAGGTGGCGGATCCGAAGCCTGGCCATGTGCTCGGCGGCCTCGGCGATGTCGGTCCGGGGCTCGACAGTGTCGAGGTCGGTGCTCATGCGGTCGGCCACCTTGACGGCCTGCGGGTCCAGGCCGTCCGCCACCAGGTTGACCAGGTCGCGCTCGGTCACGATCCCGGCGAGCCGGTCGCCGTCCATCACGACGACGGAGGAGATGGAGTTGTCCTTCAGCAGCTTGGCGACGCGGGCGAACATCTGGTCCGGGGTCGTGGTCTTCACGGCGCTCTTCATCACGTCTCCGACCTGCATCGGTCACCTCCGTCCTGCTGCCGTTGGGACAGCCCTCTGCGAGGGTACCGGAACGAGGCGGCGAGGGTGAGATCCGTTCCGTCGCGCGGTCAGTGATCCGAACGCCCGGTGAAGTGGAACGAATCCACCTTGAGGGCGGGAACGCGGGAGGCGGAGAAGAAGAACTCGCTCGCCAGCTCGGTGTCACGGCCCACCATCGACGCGGACCGAAGGGCCTCGAGGATGGACTGGGTGAACCGGAAGTTCTTCACCGGGTGAGTCACCTCCCCGGACTCGATGAGGAACGTCCCGTCTCGGGTCATCCCGGTGATCGTGGACTCCAGCGGGTGAACGACGTTGGAGTAGTGGAACCGGGTGACGAGCAGGCCGCGGTCGGTCGAGGCGATCATGTCCTTCACCGAGGCCTCCCCGGGCTCCATGAACAGGTTGAGGGGGAACGGACCCTCCGGGTTGGGCGGGGGAAGCGCGTGGCCGGTCGTCTCCGTGCCAGCCTGCCGGGCCGTACGCCTGTCGTACACGCCGTCGATGAACACGCCGTCTCGGATCAGGTCGACGCGGCGACGGGGCGTTCCCTCGAAGTCGAAGGGGAGGCCGACGGTGTCGGGCGAGGTGGCGTCGTCGTAGATGGTGATGGCCGGCTGGGCCACCTGCTGCCCCTGCTTCCCGGAGAAGCAGGACCGCTCCTCGGCAAGCAGCCGCCCGCCGAACCCGATCCACGCCAGGAACCCCACCAAGGTGGAGACCGCGGCGGGCTCCAGCACCACCGGATAGCGGCCGGGTTCGAGGTCGATCGGGCGGCGGGAGGCCGCGGCCTTCGTCGCTGCCCGACGCCCCACGGCTCCGGGATCGACCTCGGCCAGCGAGGGGGCGAACGTCTCGGCGAAGCCGCTCCCGCCATCGTCGGCGGTGACGACCGTGGTGACCGAGGCAACGGTGGAAGGGGCCCAACAGAATTGGCCCTCGCTGTTGAGCACCGCGACCTCGCTCGCGGCGGTCTCCAACGCTCCGGAGGCCACCAGGCCTCGGCCGCATTCGGCGATGAGCGCCGCAACGCCCTCGGCCCGGTGGTCCGGGGTGGTGGACGCGGTGGCCTCGTCGAACCGGTCGCTCTGGGGAACGGGCTGTGGGGGCGCGAGTCCCGAGAACAACGGATCGGGCGCCACTACCTCCGCCATCTCTCGGGCGCTCTCGGCCGCCCGCCGAGCACCCTCCTCGGAGAAGTCGTTGGAGGCGGCCACTCCGATGCGTCCGCCCTTCACCACGCGGACGCGGATGCCGGTGTCCTCCTGCCAGGTGCTCTGGTGGATGGCCGAGGACGCGAACCGGGTGAGCCCGACCCATTCGTGGATGAACAGGACCTCGACGCCGTCGACCCCCGGCACCGTCAGCGCCGGCTCGGCGACCGACCGCACCCGGTCGGGGCCGATCGCCCCCGGCATCAGCGCACCCCCACCTGGACGTTGCGGAAGCGGGCCGGCGCGGTCCCGTGACCCACCCGGGCGGTCTGCGCGGGCTGCCCCTTGCCACAATTGGGCGTGCCCCACAGGGTCCAGTCCTCCCGGCCTCCCACCGCGTCGCACGATCGCCAGAACTCGGTAGTGATGCCGGTGTAGTTGGGGTTGCGGTACATCTGCGTGAGTTTGCCGCCCTTGATGCGCCAAGCGATCTCGCACCCGAACTGGAAGTTCACCCGCTTGTCGTCGATGGACCACGACTGGTTCGTGGCCATGAAGATGCCGTCCTTCGTATCGCCGATGATGTCGGCGAGCGATCCCTCGCCGGGCTCGATGTTGATGTTGGTCATCCGGATCAGCGGGAGGTTCCCCCAGCCGTCGGCCCGCATGGCCCCCGTGGACGTGCCGCCGATCGCCCCTGCCGTCTCGCGGCTGGAGATGAAGTCCTGGAACGTCCCGTCGACGATGATGGGGACCCGTTGCGCCGGGACGCCCTCGTCGTCCCAGCCGAACGAGCCCAGGCCACCCGGGATGGTCGCGTCCGCCGTGATCGACACGAGGTCGCTCGCGTAGCGGAGCTTGCCCCGATCGCCCGGCGAGACGAACGAGGAGCCCGCGTAGGACTCCTCCATGCCGAGCACCCGGTCGAGCTCCACTGCGTGGCCGATCGACTCGTGCACCTGGAGCTCCATCTGGCCGGAATCAAGGACGAGGGTGGTCACCTCGCCGGGGCAGTCCGTGGCCGAGAGCAGCTCCACCGCCTCGGTCGCCGTCCGTTCGGCCTCCTCGATCAGACCGAGCTTTGCGATGTGCTCCCAGCCGGCCGCCGCGATGTGGCCGCGGAACGAGTTCGGGTACGAGCGTCGCTGAAGCTCTCCCTCGGAGATGGCGGTGGCGTCCAGGCCGGCCCCCGAGTGCAGGACGGTCTGCTCAATCGCGCTCCCCTCGGAGGATGCGAAGGACGTCCGGACCCGGTACAGGTCGATGCCGCCCTCGGCGAACGCCAGGCCGTCGACCTCCTGCATCCGCCGAGTGGCCTCCATCAACAGGGCGACCTTCTCCTCGAGCGAAACGTTGAACGGGTCGTCCTGGAAGGGGCTGGCCCACGTGCCGGTGGCCGGCTCGATGTCGGTGAGCTTCACCGGTTCGCGGGGAAGCCGAGCTGCGGCCCGGGCGATCTCGACGGCCAGGCCCGCGGTCCGAGCGATCTCGGCGCCTTCGGGCCGTGCGGTGGCGGCGAACCCCCAGTACCCGTCGACCAGCACGCGGACGCCGACCCCTTCGGAGGTCGCCCGGTCGATCCCCTCCATCTCCTGGTTGCGAACCGTGATCGACTCGGAGTCCTCGTGGACGAACCGGGCATCCGCATAGTGGGCGCCGGCGGCGCGTGCCGCCTCGACGGCCTCCTTCGCAACGTGGAGCATCATTCGGCGAGCCTCCGGCGGGGGACGTGCGACGGGGACCTTCGAGCGGCGGACAGCCTACCCGACGGCACCGACCCCCGCGGTGGGGGAGCTGGTCGCACCCGGCTCGCCGACGGGGAGAGGGCCGGCCCTCAGGCTCGCATGGTGAACGCGTACTCCTGCGCGACGGAGTCGCAGGGGTTTCCACAGCCGAACGTGATCCGCATCTCGGTCACGTCGGCGACGCACCAGAACGCGGTGGCCGTGTCCCCTCCCCACCGCTCTGGGTGCCGGCACAGGGCGTCGGGCGCGTTCTCGTGGTCGGACAGCATGGTCCTGAGCCGGTCGGCGGTCACCGTGCCCGGCCCCTCGGCGTGGAGGAGCTCCGACGCCCGTCGGTACCGGAGGGCGGAGTGCACGGCGTACTCGGGGTCGCCCTCGTACCCGAGCATGCCCTCGCAGACGTAGTGGTTCGTGTGGACCAGTTGGCCCCGTTCGTCCGGCTCGGTCATCTCCGCGGACATGGCCGAGCCCTCGACGTTCACCACCTCGCCCTCGCGGGAGACGAGCACGTTGTTGTAGGAGGATGCGCGATCGTGGCGGAGGGCCTCGCCGACCATCATGTCGATGGTCGGGCCCCGCAGCATGGACCGCACCTGGATCTCGCGGGGCACCCCGATCCGCTCGTCGTTCGGTGAGAGCTCGTTGCCGGTGAGCGACAGCCCCGCCGAGTTCCATCCCACGCTGATCCAGATGCCGTTGCCGATGGTGAGCACGACCGGATCACCGGGGACCTCCCACTCGATCGCGACGAGCTGCTCCTGGTACTTGCGATGCATGTCGTTGTTGTGGGCCACCAGGACGCGGTCGCCGGCGGTGGCGGGCGGGACGGCGACCAGGTCGCTGCACCGGCCCTTGAGGGCGTGGGTGCGCGGCTCGTACCAGATCTCCTCGGTGGCGCAGGCGAAGAGCGCACGGGGATCGACCCCGGCGGCCTCCGCGGCCCCCTCGAGCTCGTCCAGGTACCAGGGGTGCGCCTCCGCCGTGACCTCTCGGTAGCGATCGGCCAGGGACAGCTGGTCGGCGCGGGTGCGGCCCTGGGGGATATCGGCGTCGAACTCCACCGCCTCCCGCAGGACGGGGGCGCAGGCCGACCCGATCTGCGCCCCCACCTCCCGGTGGGAGCCGGCCACGTGGACCATGTGGATGGCCGGAGGCGCGGTCATACCGGGGATCGTAC
>JBOGVH010000056.1:0-3170 GCA_050695235.1 Actinomycetota bacterium | reverse complement strand
GGGATCGCTCGCGCGGCCGCCGATCTCCGCGGCAGGTTGGCCTCGCTCGAGGCGAACCCGCTGATCGTGAGGAGCCGTGGGGCGGTGGCCGTGGACGCCCTGGCCGAAGCCCGGCCTCCGGCGTGATCTTCGGCCTGACCGCGGCCCTCGGCTGGGGGGTGGCTGATTTCGGAGCGGCCGTGGTGGGCCGCCGCCTGGGGAGCGTCAGCACCGCCGTGACGGCACACATTGCCGGCCTCCTCACGTTGCTCGTCATCGTCGTCGGGCTCCGTCCGACCTGGAGCACTCCTCCCGTTGTGATCGCCTGGATGGCCGGGAACGGAATCATCGCGGCGGCCGCCTATCTCCTGCTGTACCGGGCACTGGAGCTCGGGCCGGTGGCGCTCGTGTCGCCGGTCGTCGCCGCCTACGCGGTCATCACGATCGCCCTCGCCGTCACCTTCCTCGGGGAGTCGCTCCCCCGCATCGTCACCATCGGCGCCTTCACCACGGTCGTGGGAGTCGTGCTGACGTCGACCGACCTTCGCAAGCTCGGCCGGCCCTCCCCGATCGGCCGCTCCGGGCTCCGGTACGCGATCGCGTCGATGGCGCTGTTCGGTGTGGCGACCTTCCTCCTCGGCAGGTACGCGAAGGAGGTGGGGTGGCTGCCCGCCCTCACCTTGTCCAGGGCGTTCTCGACGGCATGCCTGGTGGGGGTGGCGTTGATCGCTGGGGGCGCTCGACCCACGCGCGGGGACGGCCCAATGACTTCGGCCGTTGCAGGGGCAGCCCTCGTCGGTGTCATCGACGTCCTGGGCGGCGCGGCCTACGCTCGGGGGACCGAGCTCGGGTACCTCTCGATCGTCTCGGCGGCGTCGGCGACGTTCCCGCTCATCCCCGTGGTGGGCGGGATCATCCTGCTTCGCGAGCGGCCCGCGGCCAGCCAGCTGGCCGGCATCGCCCTGGTCGTCGGGGGACTCCTCCTTCTCGGTGGGGGCTGAGGAACTCGCGTCCCCGGATGACGGAGTAAGGTTGCGCCGTGCCCAGGGTCTCTCAGGTAGGTCGCGGGCAGTGAGCGATCCCTTCGAGACGGCCGCCCGGACCGCACGCGCCGTCGGCTTCCCAGTCGCCGTGAAGGCGCTCGCCCCGGAGATGCCTCACAAGGGACTGGGCGGGATCCGCCTGGGGTTGGCGGACGCGGCGGCGGTCACGGCGGCCGCGTCCGAGGTCATGGCCGCGGCCCGGGGGGCCGGGGCCAGGCACCCTCAGGTGCTGGTGCAGCGGATGGTACGCGGCACGGAGGTGTTGGTGGGCGCGGTCGTGGACGAGCGGTTCGGCCCGGTCGTCACCATCCGGCCGGGCGGCGCCCTCGCCGAAGCCGGGGAGGCCACGTTCATCGCTGCGCCGCTGTCCCGCAAACAGGCCGGGCGGTTCGTGGAACGACAGGCCCAGGCGTGTGGGCTGGATCCTGGGGCGGACGATCTGGCCGCCGTGGTCCGGGCGGTGGAGGGGATCGCTCGCGCGGCCGCCGATCTCCGCGGCAGGTTGGCCTCGCTCGAGGCGAACCCGCTGATCGTGAGGAGCCGTGGGGCGGTGGCCGTGGACGCCCTGGCCGAAGCCCGGCCCGGCGTGAGCATCTCGCCGCAGGTAGCTTCGGTCAGTTCTGCCGGTGGCGGTAGAACTCGACCAGTGCCGGCGGCAGCGGCGTGTTGCCCAGGATCAGGTCCGCCGCCTTCTCGGCCACCATCATGACCGGCGCATAGATGTTGCCGTTCGTTACGTAGGGCATCACCGACGCGTCGACGACGCGCAGCCCTTCGACACCGTGGACCTTCATGCTCCCCGGATCCACCACCGAGGCCTGGTCGGTTCCCATCTTGCACGTGCACGACGGGTGTAGGGCCGTCTCGCCGTCTCGAGCCACCCAGTCCAGGATCTCCTCGGCAGTCTGGACCGAGGCGCCGGGTGAGATCTCGCCGCCGTCGAACTCGCCCAAGCCGGGCTGGCTCAGGATGTGTCGGGCGATGCGGATCGCCTCCACCCACTCCCGCCGGTCCTGCCGGGTGGACAGGTAGTTGAACCTGAGCGCGGGATGCGCTCCCGGATCGGAGGACGTGATCTTCACCGACCCCCTGGCGTCCGAGTACATCGGCCCCACGTGCACCTGGTAGCCGTGCCCTCCCGCCGGCGCCGAGCCGTCGTAGCGGACTGCGATCGGCAGGAAGTGGAACATCAGGTTCGGGTACTCGACGTCGTCGTTGCTCCGGACGAACCCTCCCGCCTCGAAGTGGTTGGTGGCCCCCGGTCCCTTTCGGAGGAAGAGCCACTGGAATCCGATCCACGGCCGGTACCGCCACTTCAGATACGGCGCCATCGAGACCGGCTGCGTGCAGGCGTGCTGCACATACACCTCCAGGTGATCTTGGAGGTTCTCGCCCACACCCGGCAGGTCGTGAACCGTGTCGACGCCTACGCGCTTCAGCTCGTCGGCGTTCCCCACCCCGGAGACCTGGAGGACCTGCGGCGAGTTGATCGCGCCGCCGCACAGGACGACTTCCCCCGCTCGCACCCGCCGGGTGGACCCGGTCCCGCACCGGTACTCCACGCCGACGGCACGGTTCCCCTCGAACAGGATCCTGGTGACGAACGCCCGACATCGCACGTCCAGGTTGCGGCGGCGGGAGATTGGAGGCAAGTACGCGCGGGACGCCGACAGGCGCCGGCCGCGGTGGATGTTGCGATCGAAGGGGGCGAAGCCCTCCTGCCGGTACCCGTTGACGTCGTCGGTGAGCGGGTATCCGGCCTGCCGAACCGCCTCGAAGAACGCCCGGAACAGCGGGTTGGCGGCCGGCCCCCGTTCCAGCACCAGGGGCCCGTCATGGCCGTGGAACGGGTCGTCGTCGGCCGCGGCGAGGCAGCTCTCCATGCGCTTGAAGTACGGCAGGCAGTGGGCGTAGTCCCAGTTCTCCATCCCGGGGTCTCTGGCCCAGCGTTCGTAGTCCAAGGGGTTGCCGCGCTGAAAGATCATCCCGTTGATGCTGCTCGAGCCGCCGAGCACCTTCCCCCGGGCGTGGGAGATCCGCCGGCCGTGCATCAACGGCTCCGGCTCGGACTCGTACTTCCAGTCGTAGAAGCGGCTCCCGATGGGGAACGTGAGCGCCGCCGGCATGTGGATGAAGACATCCCAGATG
>JBOGVH010000055.1:0-2883 GCA_050695235.1 Actinomycetota bacterium | reverse complement strand
CGTCACGGCGATCGTCGTGCTCTGGCTGGTCCCGACCGCTGGCGTCCTGATCACGTCCTTCCGGCCAGAAGACCTCGTCGTGAGCTCGGGCTGGTGGACGGCGCTCGCGCACCCATTCCGGGCCGCCGAGTGGACCCTAGAGAACTACAGCGCGGCGCTGGACGCGGCGGGGTTCGGGAACGCGTTCATGAACAGCTTGGCGGTAGCCATCCCCTCCACCGTCATCCCGATCACGATCGCCGCGTTCGCCGCGTACGCCTTCTCCTGGATGGATTTCAAGGGACGGTACGTGATGTTCGTGGCGGTCGTGGGGCTCCTCGTCGTGCCGCTCCAGATGGCGCTGATCCCGATCCTTCGCCTGTATGCGGATGGAGCCACGCTGTTCGGGTTACGGATCTTCCCCGACCTGGAGCTAAACGGCACGTTCCTGGGCGTCTGGCTCGCTCATACCGGTTTCGGGCTGCCGCTCGCCACGTACCTGCTCCGCAACTACATCGGCTCCTTGCCGTCGTCGATCATCGAGTCGGCCAAGATCGACGGTGCGGATCATTTCACGATCTTCTGGCGGCTGATCATCCCGCTCTCGGTCCCCGCGCTCGCGGCCTTCGCGATCTTCCAGTTTCTGTGGGTGTGGAATGACCTCCTCGTCGCATACGTGTTCCTTGGAGGATCTCGGCAGAACCAGGTGCTCACGATCGCGCTCAGGAACCTGCTCGGAGGACGGGGCGAAGACTGGCAAGTGCTCACGGCCGCGGCGTTCATCTCGATGTCGCTTCCCCTCGTCGTGTTCTTCTAGCTCCAGCGGTACTTCGTGCGGGGGCTCACTGCCGGCGCCGTCAAGGGCTGAGGCGCGTGGCTCGAGCCCGACGTCCCGTCCTGGCAGGCGCGGAGCCGCTCTCGCCCCGCCGCAAGTGGCGAGCCATCCTGTTGGCAACGCTCCTGCTCGTCCCTGGCTATTGGTCGGTGCTGGCGGGGCTCGTGTCCGTGGCCTCCGACCGGCCCGACGCTCCCGCCGCCGGTCCGTTCATCGCGTTCGGCCTGTGCCTCGTCCCGTTCGTGTTCATCGTCCTCGCCTTCCTGTCCGAGCACCCTCGAGCTCCGGGCGCCGTGATCAAGGCGATGGGGCTGGCCCTCCTGGTGGGGATCCCGGTGTCGGCGCTCGCCGCCGATGCGGTGACGGGGTTCGTGGCTGGGGTCGCGGCGGGTGGCATCGCCGCCTTGCGCCCCGAGCCCACCTCTACCTGGAAAGCCAGATGGATCGCGGTGCTAGTCGCGACGATGGCAAGCTTCCTGCTGGTGCGAACCTTCGGCGAGGTGGCGCTCCTCCTTGCTCCGGTCCTTCCCTTCACCAGCATCGGGGTCGCCGACCACCTGGCCGAGGGCCGGCGCTAGAGAGGTCGGGTTCGACCCCGCTGGCTAGGCTGAGCGACGCGTGGCTTCACGGTTCGACCTCCTGGTCCTGGGCGATGCGAACCCCGACCTCATCGTCCGAGGTGACGTGACGCCTGAGTTCGGCCAGGCCGAGAAGCTGGTCGACCAGGCCGATCTGGTCATCGGGGGGTCGGGAGCGATCGCCGCGTGCGGAGCGGCGCGCCTCGGTTTGCGGGTGGCCTTCGCAGGAGTGGTCGGGGAGGACGTATTCGGCCGGTTCATGCTGGACGCTCTGGCGGAGCGCGACGTGGACACACGGGCCCTGGTGGTGGACCCGAGCCGGCCGACCGGCCTTTCGGTGGTGCTTTCGAAGGGCGATGACCGGGCCACGCTCAGCGCGCTGGGAGCGATCGCCGACCTCCGGGCGGGGATGATCGATCACGCGCTCCTTCGTAGCGCCCGCCATGTCCACGTGTCGTCCTATTTCCTCCAGACCGGTCTGGCGGCCGACCTTCCCGCGCTGTTCCGGGAAGCCCGCCAGGCTGGGGGCACCACCTCGATCGACCCCAACTGGGATCCGGCAGGTGAATGGGACGGCGGACTGCTTTCGCTCCTGGCACAGACCGATTGCTTCCTCCCCAACTCGGTCGAAGCCCGATCCATCACCGGAGTTGAGGACATCGACGTCGCGGCGCTCACGCTGGCCGAGCGGGGCTCGATCGTGGCGGTGAAGTTCGGGCAGGGCGGGGGCCTGGCCCTGTTGGGTGATGAGGTGGTTCGCTCCGAGTCCATCCGCGCCGACGTCGTGGATACGACCGGAGCAGGCGACAGCTTCGACGCCGGGTTCCTGGCTGGGCGGCTGGCCGGCCTTCCGCTGTCCCGGTGCCTTCAACTCGCCGTCGCGTGCGGGTCGCTCTCGACGCGAGCTGCCGGTGGCACGGCCGCCCAGCCGACGATGGACGAGGCGGTGGCCGCCCTGGAGTCGGTGGCGTGATCCTCTGCGTCGCCGCAAGCCCATCCGTGGACAAGCTCTTCGAGGTCGACCGAGTCGAGGTCGGCGCCATCCACCGTCCAACCGATTTCGTTCAGGTCCCGGTGGCAAGGGGTTGAACGTGGCCCGCTCCGCGCACGCGTTGGGGGCGGACGTGACCGCGACCGGGATCCTGGCTGGGCACGCGGGACGGTGGATCGAGGAGGCCCTCGCCGCCGAAGGGGTCCCTCCCGCTTCGCCTGGGTGGAGGGCGAGACCCGGGCCTCTCTCTCCGTGGCCGACCTGACCGGTCGGGGACTGACCGAGTTCTATGAGCGTGGATGGGACGTCGGCGCGGCGGGGTGGGAGCAGCTAGAGGGGATCGTCCGGGACCTCCTGCCCTCCTCGGCGTGGATGACCCTTTCGGGAAACCTGCCCGTCGGCGCCCCCGACGACGGCTACGCCCGCCTGATCCGCCTGGCTCGCAAGGCGGAGGTCCCGGTGGCCCTCGATGCCCGCGACGAGGCCCTGCTGCTCGGGGT
>JBOGVH010000054.1:0-2089 GCA_050695235.1 Actinomycetota bacterium | reverse complement strand
CCTATCACGCGATGACCGAGCCGCGACCGCACCGCGAGGCGCTCTCGGCGGGGCAGGCTGCCGAGACCCTCAGCCAGGAGGCCCGGGCCGGACGACTGGACGCCGACGCCGTCGCCGCAGTGCTCGAGGCGTCCGGGCAACGAGTCCGGCGAATCCAGCGGCCGGCCGGGCTGACCGACCGCGAGGCCGAAGTCGTCGGTCTGCTGGCGCGGGGCCTGCAGACTAAGCAGGTCGCACGCGCGCTCGGGATCTCGATCAAAACGGCCGACCGCCACATCCAGAACGCCTACGGGAAGATCGGCGTGTCGACCCGCGCGGCGGCGGCGCTGTTCGCGATGCAGCACGGGCTCGCAGCTTGGGGAGAACTCCCGATTTCCCGAACCGCCGGCCGCTCGTAGCGTCCTCGCCGGCTGGAGAAGTCCGTGAGCAGGAGGCAAACATGCCGGGGCGCAATGGCCGGGGATCAGTGGTGGTGACCACCCCGAGGGTTCGCAGGCGATCCACGAGAGGGTTCGGGAGAAGGCCACGCCCTCCGCAGACGCTCCGATGAAGCGGGGGTCGCTCGAATGAACGGCGTGCGTGAACCAGAGCGTGTCGAGACCGTTGTCATAGGCGGAGGCCAAGCTGGCCTCTCGGTCGGGTACCACCTGGCCCGGCGTGGCCTCCCCTTCGTGATCTTGGACGCGAACGAGCGGATCGGTGACGCCTGGCGGACCAGGTGGGACTCGCTCCGCCTGTTCACCCCCGGCCGCTACAGTAGGTTGGCCGGGATGCCCTTCCCCGGCCCGCCACGCGCGTTTCCGACGAAGGACGAGGTGGCCGACTACATCGAGGCCTACGCGGCACGGTTCGAGCTGCCGGTTCGAACCGGCGTCAGGGTGGACCGACTGCCCAGGAACGGGGGCGGGTTCGTGGTTGCGGCGGGCGACCGCGGATTCGAGGCTGACAACGTGGTGGTTGCCATGGCCACCCACCAAGTTCCCTGGGTGCCTCCTTTCGCCCGCGAGCTCGATCCTGGCGTCATCCAGTTGCACGCCAGCGAGTACCGGAACCCCTCTCAGCTCCAGGGGGGCGGCGTCCTGGTGGTGGGAGTGGGCAACTCGGGAGGCGAGATCGCCCTCGAAGTGGCGAGCGGACATCAAACCTGGCTGTCAGGGAAGGAAACCGGCCATGTCCCGTTCCGAATCGAGGGGGCGGCGGCATGGTACATCTTCCAACCCCTGCTGTTCCGGTTCATCGGCCACCACGTGCTGACGGTGAACACACCGATCGGCCGCAGGGTGCGCCCGAGGCTCCTTTCCCATGGCGCGCCGCTCGTCCGGGTCAAGCCCAAAGACCTCGCCGCCGCCGGGATCGAACGTGTCCCCCGGGTGGTGGGGGTCCGGGACGGGTTCCCCGTGTTTGAGGGCCAACGGGTCCTCGAGGCGGCCAACGTGGTCTGGTGTACGGGGTTCCGTCCCGACTTCTCATGGATCGATCTCCCCGTCTTCGGCGAAGAGAAGAGAGAGCCGATGCACCACCGCGGGATCGTCGCCAACGAGCCGGGGCTGTACTTCGTCGGCCTGTTCTTCCTCTACGCGATGTCGTCGGGGTTCTTCCGCGGCGTCGGGAGAGATGCGGAGCACGTCGTGAAGGCCATCGCATCCCGGACGCGCTGAGACCCATCCCACAGATCACCCAGGTCCCACCGCCATCCGTCGATCGGCGCGGGCCCCCTGCCGATCGGGCTCTCGGAGGCCCGTCCGCGAAAGAGTCGCTCGGACTCGCACCATCGTCATCCCCGCGCGCTGTGAGAAGGACCTCGACGCGCCTCACCACATGGGGCACGTTCGGTCGCTTCGTCTCTTGGCCGACTGGGACTTGGACGTTCTGAAGGTCTAGGGGGACCCGGGGGCGACGATCTCGTCCAGCCAGCCCGTCACCGCGGCCATCCACCGGTTGGGATCCTCGATCATCGGAACGTGGCCCACCCGGGGGAGCAGGCGCACCCGCCAGTTCTCGTGGCTCTCGATGGCGGCCTGCGCAAACGCCACCGGCACCAACCGGTCGCTGTAGCCGTGGATCACGAGGACGGGGCACTTCACGCCGT
>JBOGVH010000053.1:0-5544 GCA_050695235.1 Actinomycetota bacterium | reverse complement strand
ACGTTCACCATCGTGGCGTCCAACACCGGCAATTCGACGGCCACGGGGGTCCACGTCACGGATTCGGTGCCTGCCGGCCTGACCATCACGGGCATCCCGTCCTTCACCGGCGGCTCCAACGGCCCGGGGACCTGCACCGTGACCGGCCAGAACGTCGACTGCAACATCGGGGCGCTCGGCGCTGGCGCCTCGGCCACGGTCACCATCCACGTGACCGCCACCGAAGCGGCCTGTCCGAGCGTCCAGAACACCGCCAGCGTGTCGGCCACCAACGAGACCGGAAGCTCGGAGGACAACGCCGACTCGGACACCGTGAACGTGACCGGGTGCGTTCCGCCGCCACCACCACCACCACCGCCGCCGCCGCCGACGACGGCCGGCATCCAGGTGGTGAAGGGTGGCCCGACCGTGGCGCACGTGGGCGACACGATCACCTACACGTTCGCCGTGAGCCTGGCCGCCGGATCGGCGACCTTGACCGACATCACCCTGGTCGACCCCATCTGTAGCGCGACGCCAACGCTCGTGTCCAAGACGGGTGGCGACCAGGACACCGCGCTGGAGACCGGTGAGACCTGGAACTACAGGTGCACCCATGTCGTGACCGCAACCGACCCCGATCCCCTACCGAACACGGTGACCGTGACCGGTACGGGGCCGAGCGGGCAGGTCTCCGACACGGACTCCCACGCAGTGGACATCATCCACCCGGACATCCGGATCGTGAAGACGGCGAACCCGAGTTCGATCGGCCCGGGAGAGACCGTGACCTACACCTTCAAGGTCACGAACACGGGTGACGTCACCCTGTTCGACGTGAAGGTGACCGACGACAAGCTCGGGCACATCTGCACGATCGGCCGGCTCGACGTGGGAGAGACCCGAACCTGCACGGCCGACTTCACCGCATCCAGTGACTTCGGCGGTCCACTCGTCAACGTAGGCGAGGCCAAGGGTCACGACGTGACCGGGGTCAGCGTTCAGGACACCGACCGGGTATCCATCGATGTGGTCCTGGGGAAGACCGTGACCCCCCCGGTGACGCCGCCGAGCGGCCTGGCCTTCACCGGCCCGAGCGGCCTCGTCCAGATGGCCGGGGTGGCCCTGGTGCTGCTGGTGCTGGGCACCGGCATCCTGTTCTTGACCCGGCGTCGCGAGGACGAGACGGAAGCGTAGGGCGAACGACGAACCGGACGAAACGGGGACGGCCCGGGCGCCAAGCGCCCGGGCCGTTCCTTCGTGATCGCGCGAAGGTCCCCGCCTAGCCGTAGAAGATGACCGTCACCCACAGGTGCCCGTCGACGCTGGCCATACCGATGGCGACGTGGTCGAAGGCGGACCGCAGGATGTTCTCCCGGTGGGGATGGCTGGCCATGAACGCGTCCTGCAGCCCATCCACCGTCGAGCCCACGCCCACGTTCTCCCCACCGACCGAGAAGTGATACGGAGAGAGGATATCGACCAACGTGTCATCGTCGGAGTGGTACACGTAGCCCTTGTTCGCCATCTGCACGCTGTGGTGCCGGGCATAGCGCGAGAGCAGCCAGTTCAGCTTGACGTCGGCCCTGTCGTGCGACTCGCGCGCCTGATTCGTCAGCGACAGCATGCGCAGGCGACGGGCGAACCTCTCACCGGCGGCGGCGTGGTCGGGAGCGAATGCCGGTATCAGCGATGCCGTGAGGAACATGACCACCAGGACTCCCGATCCCCGTCGCGCGACCCGTACGTGCATGTCCAGCCCCTCCGACGTCCTTTGATGAACGTCTGGGGGGGTATCGGTCGGCAGCCGCGCTCTGTGGATTCGTCCATGGTCGCAATCGACCACTCCCCCGTCTGGGCCACACGCGGGCCGAAAGCCCTATGACCAGCGGAGCTTCAGGTGCCTGGCAGCTCGGGCCTCGTCGAGGCGCCGCACGGGCGTGGTGACCGGTGCTTGGTGCAGCATGTCCGGGTTCGTCTTCGCCTCGTCGGCCGCCTGGACCATCGCCGCAGCCAAGCCGTCCAGGGTCTCCCGGGTCTCGGTCTCGGTGGGCTCCACCATCATCGACTCCTCCACGACGAGGGGGAAGTACACGGTGGAGGGATGGAAGCCCAGGTCGATGACGCGCTTGGCGATGTCAATGGCACGGATCCCGGTTCGGTCACGGAGCGGTTTGGCGGTGGCCACGAACTCGTGCATCGGCCGGCCTGGGTACGCCAGGGGGAACGCCTCTTTCACCAGCTCGGCCAGGTAGTTCGCGTTCAGGACCGCGCGCTCTCCCACCTCCTGGAGGCCGTCGCTCCCGTGCAGGAACACGTAGGCGTATGCGCGGACGAGGACGCCGAAATTCCCGTGGAAGCCATGCATCCGCCCGATCGAATCGACACGATCCGCGGACAGACGGAACTCCCCCGTCGCCTCGTCTCTCTCCACCGACGGTACGGGGAGGAACGGCACGAGCTCCTCGGTGACCCCCACCGGCCCCGCTCCCGGCCCTCCCCCACCGTGCGGCGTGGCGAACGTCTTGTGGGTGTTGATGTGGACGATGTCGAAGCCCATGTCGCCCGGCCGGCACCGTCCCAGGATGGCGTTCAGGTTCGCCCCGTCGTAGTACACGAGCCCACCCGCGTTGTGGACGACGCTCGTGATCTTCTCGATCTCCTCCTCGAACAGTCCCAGGGTGTTCGGGTTGGTGAGCATGAGTCCCGCCACGTCCTCGTCCACCAACTTCTCCAGCGCCGAAACGTCGACCAGCCCTCGCGCGTCGGAGGGGATGTGGAGGGCCTCGTACCCGGCCAGGCGAACGCTGGCCGGGTTGGTCCCATGCGAGGAGTCCGGGATCGCGATCCGGGTCCGAGCGTTGCCCTGCTTCGTATGGTGGGCCCGCATGAGGAGCAGGCCGGTGAGCTCGCCGCACGCCCCGGCGGGCGGTTGCAACGTCGCCCGAGCCATGCCGGTGACCTCGCACAACGCTCGCTCGAGACGCCACAGGAGCTCCAGGGCTCCCTGGACCGTGTGGTCGGGCTGCTGTGGGTGGGCTCGTTGGAACCCCGGGAGCGCGGCCACGGTTTCGGCGACCTTGGGGTTGTACTTCATCGAGCAGGAGCCGAGCGGATACACGCCGGTGTCGACGCCGTAGTTCATCTGCGCCAGGCGCGTGTAGTGAGCAACGATGTCCCGCTCCGCCACTTCCGGAAGAGCTGGAAGGTCGCGGCGCGCGAACTCTGCCGGCACGGAAGCCTCGGGGACGTCCGGCGCGGGGAAGCTGTACGCGCGGCGACCGGGTCGGGACCGATCCAGGATGGACCCCGACTGGATGTCCGGACCGTGCGTGCGTACCGGGGCGCCGGTCACGCCAGCGCTTCCCGCATCGCGCCGGCCAGGGCATCGATCTCCGCCTTCGTCCGCCGCTCCGTGACCGCCACGAGGAGCGCACGTCCGTCCGCATCGGTGAGCGGCACGCCGGCGAGGAAACCCCGCTGGATCAGCTCGTCCCGGACCTCATCGGCGGGCCGGGGAAGCCGCAGCGCGAACTCCTTGAAGGACGGGGCGTGGGGGAAGAGAGGCTCGACGCCATGGACCTCGCACAGCCGTTCCGCAGCGTAGGCCGCCTTGGCCGCGCACCGTCGGCCCAGCTCGGCCAGGCCCGCCGGGCCCAGCCACGACAGATAGACCGTCGCGGCGATGGCCATCAGCGTCTGGTTGGTGCAGATGTTCGACGTCGCCTTCTCCCGGCGGATGTGCTGCTCGCGCGCCTGGAGGGTGAGGACGTACCCGACCTTGCCGTCCACGTCCACGGTCTCGCCAACGATGCGCCCGGGCATCCGCCGAACGTCGTCCAGGCGGGTGGCGATGACGCCCAGGTAGGGGCCCCCGAAGTTCAGGTGGTTGCCGAGGACCTGACCCTCGGCCACCGCGATGTCGGCGCGCAGCTCTCCAGGAGGTGCCAGCACGCCGAGCGAGAGCGGGTCGAACACCTGGATGGCCCGCGCGCCGCCGGCGTGGGCCGCGCCGAACAGCTCGCGTGCCGGTTCGAGGATCCCGTAGCGGTTGGGATGCTGGACGATCACGGCGGCCACGTCGTCGCCGACCTGCGGGTCGCCGCCCCGGCCCTCCTTCACGGGGAAGACCTCGGGCTCATACCCCGCTCCCCGGCCGTAGGTCCAAAGGGTTTCGAGAAACCGGGGATCGACCGCCTCGGAGACCAGGACCCGGTCCCGGCCCGGCGAGGACCGGGCCAGGTTCACCGCCTCCGCCAGGGCTGTGGCCCCGTCGTACAGCGAGGCGTTCGACACCTCGAGGCCCGTGAGCTCGCAGATCATCGACTGGTACTCGAACAGGGCCTGTAGCACCCCCTGCGAGAGCTCGGGCTGATAGGGGGTGTAGGAGGTGTAGAACTCCGAGCGCCCCGCCAGGGCCCACACCACGGAAGGAACGTAGTGGTCGTAGGCGCCGGCACCGGCGAAGCAGACCAGGTCGTCGGCGTTCCGGTCGGCGGCGGCGAGGGCTCGCAGATCGGCCAGGATCTCCATCTCGGAGACGCCCTCGGGGAGATCGAGCGGCCGGTCCAGGCGGACCGAGGGGGGGATCTGGTCGAACAGCGCATCCAGCCCGTCGAGCCCGATCCGGGCCAGCATCTCCCGTACGTCATCGTCCGTGTGCGGGGCGAACCTCATGGCACCGGGCACAGTCTACGGCCTGGGCGTGCTCCCCCGACCCTCAGCCGCTGACACTCAGCCGGTGACGTCCTCCAGCCCGTACTTGGTGACCAGGGACAGGTAATCGCGCTGGTAGAAGATCTTGCAGTTGATCCCGGGGTACAGCTCCCGGAGTTTGCGGATCTTCCGGTTCTTCTTCGTGACGAGCTTCTGGTTGAGCGTTGTGATCTCGATGTATAGGTCGTACTGGGGAAGGAAGAAGTCCGGGGTGAACCGCTGGATCACGTTGCCCTGCTTGTCCCACTCAAGGTCGAACGACCGGGGCTCGTAGTCCCAGTCGATCTGGTAGAAGTCCAACAGGCGGGCGAACTGGCGCTCGCTCGCATGCGCGAACCTCACGGCATCGCTCTTCAGGGCCAGGGTTGGGGCTGTGGTTGGAGCTTTCACACGCCTCCGGCCCGAGCGACCTCGCGTCCTCTCCGTCGCGCGCCCTTGGCGATCGTTCCCTCCAGATCCGTCCATACCTTGTCGACGGCGAGCGCGAAGACGCCCTGGCCCTTGGCCAGGAGGTCCACCACGGCCTCCGGGGACTCCACCGCATAGATGCGGGTGCCGTCCGAGACGATCGTCGTGCCAACCTCCGGCTCCTTCAGCGCCCGCAACGTCCCGATGGCCTTGCGGACCTGCTGGAGGCTGACCCCGGTGTCCAGGAGCTTCTTGATGATCCGCAGCAGCGCGAGGTCCTGGAACGAGTACAGCCGCTGCGTCCCCGACCCCCGGGCGTCCCGCACGGAGGGCCGGATCAGCCCGGTCCTGGTCCAATAGTCGAGCTGCCGATAGCTGATCCCGACGATCCGGCACACGTCGGGGACGCGATACCCTTGCTCGTCCATCACAACTCCGTAA
>JBOGVH010000052.1:0-2080 GCA_050695235.1 Actinomycetota bacterium | reverse complement strand
TGCGGCCACGGCTTCATAGGCACGGTGGCCCACGGGCGGAACGCCTGTGGGGTGCGTTTATTCGCGGTTCACGCTCGTGAGCAGGGCATTCGGACCTGGCTCAGAACCAGGGCTCGGCTTGCCCGGACAAAGGTGCGGGATCTCCCGGACCCCGCGACACGGAAGCTTGCCCTCCGAAGTTGAGCGGAGGACGCTCAGGCTTAGACCCGCGAGTCACCAAACGGAGCCGGTCGAGTCGGGCGACTCGTCATCCCCCGTTGGGGGATTCGCCCCACCCCAGAGTTGGCCGCCGGCCTGGAAGAGACCAGGTCAGCGGCCGGATCTCAATAAGTGTGTCGACGCCGGCTGAAGACTTGACACCTCTCGCCGGTCGAAAACTGGACACCTCCAACACCAGGTTCGGTTCTCGACCGACCCTCTCGTCATCAACGACGGGAGGAGGAAGGGGTGTACGACGTGCACGACTGGGCAGAGGTTCGCCGTCTCTACCACCGCGAGCACCTGAACAAGACCGCGATCGCCAAGCGGCTCGGCATGAGCCGTCCGACGGTGATCAGGCTCCTCGAGCTCCCCGATCCGCCCCACTACGAGCGGCAGCCGACCGGCTCCAAGCTCGACGAGCACAAGGACGCGATCGCGACGATGCTCGCGATGCCGAGGTCCCTGCCACGGTGATCCTGGAGAACCTGCGCGCCGACGGTTACGGGGGGGCATCACGATCCTGAAGGAGCACGTGGCCAAGGTCCGCCCGGCGTTCCTGGCCGCGAGGAGCTTCCAGCGCACCACCTACCTCCCCGGGGAGCTCGCCCACGGTGACTGGTGGCAGACCGGGGAGCAGATCCCGGTCGGAGGAGGCGCCAGGCGCGAGGCCTACGGGTGGGTGACGACGCTTCCGCACTCGGCGGCGCACGCCGCGGTGTTCAGCTTGTCCAAGACGATGGCCGACTTCCTCCAGGCGGCGCTCGGATGCCGGCGCCTGGGCGGGGTCCCCGAGGCGATGGTCGTGGACAACGACTCCTCGATCGTGGCAGGTGGCGTGGGGAAAAGGGCCGTCGTGCACCCGGAGGTCGCCGCCCTGTGCGGTCACCTCGGCATGCGCCTCATCGTGCTCGAGCCGGGCAAGCCCCAGTCAAAGGGCCAGGTCGAGCGGACCAACGGCTACCTGGATCGCTCGTTCCCTGCCGTTGCGGTCCTTCGAAGACCTCGATGACCTGCCAGCACGATCGGTGGACGGCCGACGTCGCCTACCCACGCCACCACCGCCGGGTAGGCGGCAGGGTCGGCGATGCCTGGGTCGCCGAGCGCCGGTTCCTGCACGCGCTGCCCGATCCGCTGCCCGACGTCGATCAACGCACCGAGGTCCGCGTGCAGAAGGACGGGTTCGTCCGTGTGGGAGGCGTCGACTACTCGGTGCCGCCGGGACTCGCCCGCCGACGGGTGCAGGTCCGGGTCTCACCGCGCCAGGTCGTGGTCCATCTGGAAGGGAACGAGATCGCCCGGCATCGCCGCAGCTACGCACCGGCCGACGTGGTGCTCGATCCGCGCCACGCCCGGGCGCTGCGCCTGGCCCGAGAGGCCAGCTCGCGCCTGGAGCGAGGCGACGTCGACCTGGGAGCGATCGACCTTTCCCGCTACGACGTCTTGGTGGGCATCTGCCCGGGTGATCTCGCCGGGCCGGAGGTCGACCCCGCATCCGAAGATGGCTCTACGGGGTTGTCAGAAGCCCGTTCTTCCGCGGGGTGGCGTCGATGGGCGATCTGAGCGACGTCGCGTTCTTCTCGCGGGCCCTGAAGGCCCCCAGGATCGCCGAGCTGGCTGCCTCACTCGCCGAGCGGGCCCGGTCCGAGGGCTGGGACTACGAGGCCTACCTCGCGCAGGTGCTCTCGGAGGAGGTGACCTCTCGGGAGAGCCACGGCGGGGATGCCCGAGTGAAGGCGGCCCGGTTCCCCCAGGTGAAAACCCTGGACGACTTCGACTTCTCGTTCCAGCGCTCGGCGAACAGACACACGATCTCCCATCTCGCGCAGCTCGACTTCCTGCGCGAGGCCACCAACGTGGTGTTCCTGGGGCCGCCAGGGAC
>JBOGVH010000051.1:0-3154 GCA_050695235.1 Actinomycetota bacterium | reverse complement strand
AACCAGGCCCTGGTCTTCTACCACTTCGGCAGCGTGCGGGATCTCCTGCTGGCCGCGCTGGACGAGACGAGCGCCCGCCGGATGGCCCGGTACCGGGAGGTCGTGGACGACGCGGAAACCCTCCAGGAACTCATCGCTGCGGCCACCGAGGTGTATCGGGAAGATCTGGCGTCGGGGCAGATCAAGGTGCTGGCCGAGTTGATCGCCGGGGCGTCCTCCATGCCCGAGCTCGGCCCCGAGATCGTGCGGCGGATCGAGCCGTGGATCGATTTCGCGCGGGACGCCGTCGCCCGGATCTCCTCGACGCTGCCGTTCCCGGTGCCGGTGCCGCCGGAGGAGGCGGCCTTCGGCATCGTGGCCCTGTTCCTGGGCATCGAGCTCCTGACCCACTTGGAGGGCGACGGCACTCGGTCCGACCGGCTCTTCGAGCTTGGGTCACAGCTGGGCGCGATGGCCGGCCTGCTGACCGGCACATCTCCGGCAGCAGGCAAGGGCGGCCAGTGAGATGCGTGCCCAGGCCGTTTCGCTCGACGACCTGGCCCTATCGGCCCCCGAGCGGATCGACCGCGCGGTCATGGTGCAGCGTTGGGACCGCCTGAGCTTCCTTGACCGGCCCTGCGATCCCGAGGTCATGCGGAGCGTGCTCCCGCCGGGCCTCGAGATCGACACGTTCCACGGTGTCGCGTGGATCGGGCTCATCGCGTTCCGGCTCACCGTGCGGGCGCCCGCGCTGCCCGCACTCCCCTGGATCTCTCGGTTCGCCGAGATGAACGTCCGGACCTATGTGCGAGGGCCCGACGGACGGCGCGGGATCTGGTTCCTCTCGCTCGACGCGGACAGGCTGGCCGCCGTCATCGTCGCGCGACGCTGGTACCGCATCCCGAACGTGTGGGGCACGACCCACCTCATCGAGACGCCTCAGGCGGTGCGCTACGAGAGCCGCCGTCGTTGGCCGGGATCGGCCGGCGCAGAGCTCCGGCTCACGGTCGCCCCCCCTGAGCCCATCGCCCCATCGGACGTCACCGAGCTCGAACGATTCCTCACCTGCCGTTGGCGGCTGTACAGCCCAGCACCACTCGACCTGCCTGCCACCCGCGTCCGGTTCGTCCCCACCCAGGTCGAGCATCCGCGGTGGCCACTCCTTCGGGCGAACGTCCTCAAGCTCCGCGAGGGATTGCTTGCAGCCGCAGGTCTGCCGGGGTTCGGCCGAGAGCATGTTGCGCACTTCTCGCCCGGGGTGCGCGTTCGCTTCGGTCCCAGGCGGCCGGTCGGTTCTCATCTCGGCGTTCCGGCGGGCGAGTTCTAGGCCTCTGGCGGCCCCTTGCCCTCCTGGATCGTGTTGCCACCGTCGACCACGATCGACCGGCCCGTGACATAGCTCGCCGCCTCGGAGGCGAGGAAGGCGATGACCTCGGCGACCTCCTCTGGTCGACCGGGCCGCCCCACCGGCGTGTGCGCGCCGGCGATCAGTTCCTCCGGCAGTGACGAGCCCGTCTGTATCCAGCCCGGCGCCACTGAGTTCATCGTGATGCCGAGGCGAGCCACCTCCAGGGCGACGCCGCGGGTGAGTCCATCCACCCCGGCCTTGGCGGCCCCATACGCCACGCTCTCGGGGATCGCGGCCAGGGGCCCCGTTGTGGACGAGACGTTCACCACCCGGCCATAACCTCGCTCGACCATCCCGGGGATCACGCACCGCGTGACGTTGAACGTGGTTGTCAGGTTCATCGCGATGGCTCGATCCCATTCGTCCCTGCTGAGATCGACGAATCGCTTCGCGGGATCCTCCACGCCCGACTGCACCATTCCGGCGTTGTTCACCAGCACAGCGATGCGGTCGTAGAGCTCCAGCAGTGATCCCACCATCGACATTGCCTGATCGAATGCCGTGAGGTCGCCCACGAAGCCGACCGCCGTGTAGCCGATGTCCCGCAGCTCGGTCTCTCGTTCGCGGATCCGGTCGGTCGTCGACGTGATGGCCACCGTCGCCCCCTCCCGACCCAGCACCCGAGCCGTGGCGAACCCGATGCCGGTTGGGCTCCCGGCACCCGTGACCAGAGCGATCCTCCCCTGCAGACGCGGCGGCATCTCACCTCCTGGGCGGCCGCGAGCATAGCCGGGAGGTTCGGATGGCGCGAGGAGACTGGGCTGGGTACGCTCGGGATATCTCAACGGAGGGAAACCGTGCTCATCGAGAACGAGTTCCAGGTGCCCGCACCCCTGGACCAGGCCTGGGCCTACCTGCTCGACGTGGAGGAGATCGCGCCCTGCGCGCCGGGTGCCGAGCTGACAGAGATCGTCAACGACCACACGTGGAAAGGCAAGATCAACCTGAAGCTGGGGCCGATCGCGCTGTCGTTCGCCGGCACGGTGACCGTCGCGGAGCGGGATGAAGCCAACCACAGGATCGTGCTGAAGGCGCAGGGCCAGGAGCAGAAAGGGAAGGGCGCAGCCAACGCGACCGTCACGTCCTGGCTGGAACCGGCTGGAGCTGATGGCGCTACGAGGGTGAAGATGCAGGCCGACATCGCGCTCACCGGGACGGTCGCACAACTCTCGCGCGGTCTCCTGCCCGATGTATCCGCCAGGCTGACGAACCAATTCGCGGACTGCCTCCGCGACCACCTGACGGCCACACAGGGTGCACCGGCCGCGCCGTCCTTCGCTTCTCCCCAGCACCCGGAGGCCATCGGTGGGATCCGGCTGGGCCTGTACGCGGTCGTCAGGGCGATCGGCCGGGTCTTCGGCCGCCTGTTCGGCCGCGCCCCTTCGTGATCACCGGGATCGTCCTGGCCGCCGGGACCTCCTCCAGGTTCGGGCGGACGAAGCAGCTGCTCGAGCTGGGGGGCAAACCCCTCGTCCAGCACGCTGTCGACGCCGCCGCAGCGGCGGGGCTGGACGAGGTGGTGGTGGTCCTCGGCCACGACGCGAAACGAGTGGGCGCCTCGCTGCTTCTCCCCGCGAACGGAAGGACCGTGCTGAACCCCAGCTACGAGGCGGGGCAGTCGACCTCGCTCATCGCAGGCCTGGACGCCGCGGGCCCCGAGAGCGACGCCGCCGTCGTGCTCCTGGCCGATCAGCCGGGCATCACCTCCGAACACCTCCGGGCCCTCGTCGATGCGTTCGAGGCCGGCCGCCCCCTGCTGGTCCGGCT
>JBOGVH010000050.1:0-2186 GCA_050695235.1 Actinomycetota bacterium | reverse complement strand
TGGCACGGGCACGCGCTCCGGCGCCGAGCGGTGCCGCCAGGGCGTTCATCGCGCTTTCGGAGGCGCTCCGGGGCCTGGGCCACCCGAGGGCCGAGCATCAGACCCCGACCGAGTTCCTGCGAGGGATCGAGCGGGACGGGGCCCTGCCTCGTGATCTGCTCGGGGACGCCGAGGTGGTGGTACGCACGTTCGAGGGGGAGCGATACGCGGGGTGCAAGCCGGACGACGATGAGGTCGAGGGAGCGCTCGCTGCCGCATCCCGCGTCCGCGAGCGTGCCCCCGCGAAGGCCTCGTTTCCGCTAGTCGGGCTCGTCGGCCCAGAGTGATCGGAGCAGCTCGTCCGGTCCGCGTCCGCGAGCGGCCACGGCCCCGACCGGCTCGGCGTCGGATGCCTCGACGTCGGAGAACGTGGTTCGCCGCTCGAACAGCCCACGTACTTCCTCCGGGAGGAACCGGGTGATCTGCGCGTGGTGGTAGCGATCCTCGTACCCGTGGTTGCGCCGGTGGTACCGGAGCGGGAAGTACACGTACAGGGCGTCGCGGGCCCGGGTGAGCGCCACGTACAGCAGGCGACGTTCCTCCTCGATCCGCTCCTCATCGCCGGTGGCCATGTCCGAGGGGATCATGCCGTCGGCCGCGTGGATCACGTGGACCACGTTCCACTCGCCGCCCTTCGCCGAATGGATGGTCGACAGGACCAGGTAGTCCTCGTCGAGGAGCGGGGGGCCGGCCAGCTCCGCTGTGGACGTCGGAGGATCGAGCGCCAGGTCGGCCAGGAATCGTCCGCGCGTCGGGTAGCCCGCCGCGAGCTGCTCCAGCTGCTCCAGATCTCGGAGCCGCGCGTCGGCGTGGTCGTACCGACGAGCCAGGACGGGCTCCAGGAACCGGCGGACCCGCCCGAGCTGCGCGGGAGGAGGCACGTCGGCTCCGCAGTCACGGGCCACCGAGGCCAGCTCGTCGAGTCCCGGGCGGGCCGGCCCGGGGATGGCGGCCGCCGTCGAGAGCTCCACGAGCGATCCCTCGACGGGTTCGCCGTCTCGTGGGATCTCCCGCACTAGTCTCCTGGCGGTCGCCGGCCCCACCCCCTCGAGCAGCTGGAACACGCGGAACCAACTCACGTCGTCCCGGGGGTTCTCCAGGACCCGGAGCACGGCGAGGGCGTCCTTCACGTGGGCCGCCTCCATGAACTTCAGCCCCCCGTACTTGACGAACGGGATGTTCCGCCGCGACAGCTCCACCTCCAGCAGGTCGCTGTGGTGCCCCGCCCGGAACAGCACGGCCTGCTCCTTCAGCGGCACGCCTTGCTCACGGTGCTCCAGCACCGCCCGGCAGACCGCGTCGGACTGGTCCGGCTCGTCCAGGCAGGTCAGTAGGACGGGCTGCTGCTCGCTCCGTCGTTCCGACCACAGGGTCTTCTCGTGCCGCTGCGGAGACAGCGCGATGACCGCGTTCGAGACGTCGAGGATGGGCTGCGTCGAGCGGTAGTTCTGCTCCAGGCGAACCAGGTGTGTCCCGGGGAACCGGTCGGGGAACTCCAGGATGTTCCGAACGGTCGCCGCGCGGAACGCGTAGATGGCCTGGGCGTCATCGCCCACGACCATGACGTCTCGCCCACTCGTGCGGGTCGCGCACAGGATGTCGGCCTGGAGGGCGTTGGTGTCCTGGTACTCGTCGACCAGGATGTGGTCGAACATCGAGGCCACCCGTTCACCTCCGCCCGGCGTGCGGGCCAACGCGTGCCAGTAGAGCAGGAGGTCGTCGTAGTCCAGGCAGTCGTGCTCGCGCTTGCGTTCCGTGTAGGCCTCGAAGATCCGGCGGATGCCGTCGAGCTCCTCCGCGCACCACGGGAACTCCGACTCGAGGACCTCGCGCAGCTTCGTCTGCGCGTTCACCGTCCGCGAGTAGATGTCGGCGAGTGTGTCCTTTCGGGGGAACCGCCGCTCGGTCGCCCCCAGGCCGAGGTCGCCCCGGATCAGGTCCATCAGATCGGCCGAGTCGGTCCGGTCCATGATCGTGAAGTCCGGACGAAGGCCCAGGGCCCGACCGTGGAGCCGCAGGAGCCGGTTGCCGACGGCGTGGAACGTGCCGCCCCACACACGGCCCACGGAGCGCTCGCCGGTCAGGCGCTCGGCCCGCGACAGCATCTCCCGAGCCGCGCGCCGGGTGAACGTGAGCAGCAGGATCCG
>JBOGVH010000049.1:0-5083 GCA_050695235.1 Actinomycetota bacterium | reverse complement strand
GTACAGCGGGTTGTGGGCAAAAGGCAACCACCCTGGGTCGCGCTCTACCATCGGCCTCGATGGACGACTCCTTGCGGGACCGGCGGATCAGATGACGGTCCGAGACGTGGGAGCGATCCGCCGGGATATCGTGGCCTGTCGGGCCTGCCCTCGGCTCGTCGAGTGGCGCGAGCGCGTGGCGCGGGAGAAGACCGCCAGGTTCGCCGACCAGGAGTACTGGGGAAGGCCGGTGCCGGGGTTCGGCGACCCGGCCGCTCGCCTCGTGGTTGTGGGCCTGGCTCCCGCGGCGCACGGCGGGAACCGGACCGGCCGCATCTTCACCGGGGATCGCTCCGGTGACTTTCTCTACGCGGCCCTGCATCGAGCGGGTCTGTCGAGCCGTCCGCAGTCGGTGTCGCGGGACGACGGCCTTCAGCTGCGCGGCGTCTATGTCGCTTCGGTCAACCGATGCGCGCCGCCGGGGAACCGGCCGACCACCGAGGAGCGGGACACCTGCCTGCCGTACCTGGTGCGGGAGCTCCGAGCTCTCGACCGGGTCCGGACCGTGGCGGCGCTCGGCGCGTTCGCGTGGGACGGCGTCCTCCGGGCGTTCGCCTCGCTGGGCCACCGGGTGCGGCCCCGGCCCACGTTCGGACACGGCGCCGAGGTCGTGATCGGCCCGTACACGCTTCTCGGATGCTTCCACCCGAGCCAGCAGAACACGTTCACCGGCAAGCTCACCCCGTCGATGCTCGATGCGGTGCTCGCCCGGGCCAAGGCCGTCGCCGGCCCGCCTCGCTGATCGGCCATCCGGCCACCAAGCGCCCACTCCGAGAACGGCAGCACCGGGGCAAGGCGAGGCCATCGGGAAGAGGGAATCGCTGTTGGCGGTTACCCTGAGAAGCATGCGCCGCCACGGCATGTTCTCCGCGCCACCCCCGGACCAGGATCGCCGCCCCATCAGGGGGCAGACGGTCCGCCGGGTGATCGGCACCTTCCGTCCCTATCGGGGCAAGGTGGCGCTCGTCGGACTGGCCATCGTGGTGACCTCGGGCCTCGGCGTGGTGAACCCCCTGCTGATCAAGCGGATCTTCGATCACGCGTTGTTCGGGAACCCTCCGGGCCAGTGCGACGGCGGGTCGTGCCCCAACCTCCACACGCTGTACTGGAGCGTGGCCCTGATGGTGGCCATCCCCATAGTCACCGGGATCATCGGGATCGGGCAGACCTACCTGGCCAACCTGGTGGGCCTGCGGGTCATGCAGGACTTCCGGAACTCGCTGTACCGCCACCTCCAGTTCATGCCACTTCGGTTCTTCACGGCCACCCGGACGGGTGAGATCCAGTCGCGCCTGGCGAACGACGTCGGCGGGGTTCAGACGGTGGTCACCGACACCGCATCGTCGATCCTGTCCAACGTCGTCATCATCACCAGCACGGTGATCGCCATGCTCTTGCTCTCCTGGCAGCTCACCGCCCTGTCTCTGTTCATGGTCCCGTTCTTCATGTGGCTCACGTACAAGGTCGGAAAGGCCCGGCAGAAGGTGGCCACGGTCACGCAGCAGTCGTTGGCCGATCTGACATCGATCACCGAGGAGACGCTCTCGGTCTCCGGCATCCTCCTGTCGAAGGCTTTCGGCCGCCAGCGGCACGAGATCGACCGGTTCCAGGGCGAGAACGAACGGCTCACCGGCCTCCAGATCCGCCAGACGATGATCGGAAGATCCTTCTTCGCCGTGATCGGGACGATCTTCTCCATCACCCCGGCGCTCGTCTATCTGGTGGCAGGGTGGGTGCTGGCGGGCGGAGGCCGCGCCGCGGCGGCGATCACGGGCGGGACAATCGTCGCGTTCACCACCCTCCAGTCGCGGTTGTTCTTCCCGATCGGCTCCATGCTCCAGGTTTCGAGCGACGTCCAGACGTCGATGGCGCTGTTCGACCGGATCTTCGAGTACCTGGACATGGATCACGACATCGCCGACGCGCCCGACGCGATGCCCCTCCCTCCGGAGCAGGTCCGCGGGCGAGTGCAGTTCAGCGACGTCTGGTTCAGGTACGAGACACCCGCCGAGGGTGTTCCGCCGGTCTCCCCGTCCGACCTCGGTGACGGGCAGCGTGCCTCGCGGGAATGGACCTTGGAAGGCATCACGCTCGACATCGAGCCCGGACAGCTCGCGGCGCTGGTGGGACCGAGCGGTGCCGGCAAGACCACGATGACCTACCTGGTGCCCCGGTTCTACGACGTGCAGGAGGGGGCGGTCCTGATCGACGGGGTCGACGTGCGCAGCCTCAAGCTCGAGTCGCTGGGCGACCTGATCGGCATGGTCACGCAGGAGACGTATCTGTTCCACACCACGGTCCGGCGCAACCTCCTGTATGGCAAGCCCGACGCCACCCAGGAGGAGCTCGTGGCCGCGGCGAAGGCGGCGTTCATCCACGATCGGATCCAGGAGCTGCCCGAGGGGTACGACACCGTCGTCGGGGAGCGTGGCTACAAGCTCTCCGGCGGGGAGAAGCAGCGGCTGGCCATCGCCCGGGTGATCCTCAAGGACCCGAGGATCCTGATCCTCGACGAGGCGACCTCGAGCCTGGACACCACGTCGGAGCGGCTCGTGCAGGAGGCCCTCCGCCCGCTGATGCAGGGGCGGACGACGATCGCCATCGCTCACCGGCTTTCCACGATCCTCTCGGCCGACGTCATCTTCGTCATCGACAGGGGCAAGATCGTCGAGCGCGGGACGCATCGCGAGCTGATCGAGCGCGGCGGATTGTACGCACGGCTGTATGAGCAGCAGTTCCGTGGCGGCCTGATCGAGGCGGAGTGCGAGGACGGCGTGGTGCTGTCGACTGGCGAGGTCGTCACCACCGCGAGCGGCCCCGGCGAGAGCTGATCCTGGGAGCCCGCACCTAGGCGCCGAGCCGCTTCTGGTAACCGAGCAGGACGAAGCCGTCGGGAAAGACGCGGTCCTCCATCCGTTCGAAGCCGAGCGCCTCGTACATGGCCTGCGCGGCTCGCATCCGTTGTGTCGTGTTGAGGGTCAGCCGGCGCTTGCCGGCGCGCCGAGCCTCGTCCATGGAGGCGTCCATCAACATCCTGGCGACGCCCCGGCGCCTGACCTCGGGGTGCACACCCAACATCCGGAGGTGGGCCTCGTCGGGCGGGACCGGCGGTTCGCCCTCCTCGGTTCGGCTCTCCAGCTCCAGGGTCGCCGAGCCCAGGATCCGCCGGTCCTCGACCGCGACGAGCACGACGGTTCGTCCGGCGCGGCCACCGACGTCGGCGATCCGGTCCAGATACCTGTTCCAGTCGTCGTCCTCCGGGCGAACGAACTCCCGATAGGCCAGCGCCGTGACCCGTCCCGCTTCCTCGTACTCCTGGGGAAGGGCCCGGCGAACCTCGATGGCCATGGCAGGAGGCTATCGCGCCGGCTCACGGTCAAGCCGATTGACGGCCTGGGGTTCCTCCGGGGAGGATGGAGGTGTGGCGGAACCCCAACCCGACACCGTGCGACTCCTCCTCGAGGGCCACCGGGCCCTGGCGGCGGAGCTGCTGTCCAGCCTGGAGGAGCGGGGCTATCCGGATGCCCGGCCCGCGCACGCGGCGTTGTTCATGAACATCGACCGGCGGTCGGGGACTCGCCTCACCGAGCTCGCCCGGCGGGCCCGGATCACGAAGCAGGGCATGATGCTCATAGTCGACGACCTGGAGAATCGGGGCTATGTCCGGCGCGTTCCGGACGCGGAGGACGCGAGGGCCAAGGTCGTCCGTCTGACGGCGCGGGGCCGGCGATACGTGGCGGAGGCCCGCCGGGCGGTGGCCGCGCTGGAGGCTCGGGCTCGTCGCGAGCTCGGCGACCGGCGGTACGAGGCCCTCCGAAGCTCTCTCGAGCAGCTCGTCGGGATGGGCGGCGAGGTGATCGAGGAGTGAGACTGGCGGTCGCGCCCCGGGCCCTTCGACCAGACGGTAGGGTGGACGCCGATGGAATCGGGGGGGGCCGAAGAGCTCGTCGACGGCTTGCCGGGATGGTTCCCGCGGGCCCTGCGGATCGTGTCAATCCGAGCAGTGTGTGTCCTGATCGTCGCGACCATCGGGACGCTCGTGATCCTGTACCTGGTGCGGCGGCTCTCGGATTTCTTCGCCATCATCCTGACGGCCCTGTTCCTCTCCTTCGCCATCGAACCGGCCGTGAACTGGTTCGCCGGCAGGGGGATGCGGCGCGGCGCCGCCACCGGGCTCATGTTCGTGTTCATGCTGATCGCCGTTGCCATCCTGCTCATGCTGATCGTCCCGGCCATCGTCTCGGGCTTCCGGCAGCTGGTCGCGAACGCAGGCACCTGGGTGGCCACGATCACGCGATGGCTAGACCGGCTGGGGATCACCGTCGATCAGGCCAGGCTGACGGAGCAGATCAGGACCCGTGCCGACGATATCGTCGGCTACGCGACCAATTTCGCCGGACAGGTCTTCGGCATCGCGACATCGATCCTGGGCGGCTTGTTCCGGTGGGCGACGATCGCCCTGTTCACGTTCTATTTCGTGGCTGAAGGACCCCAGCTGCGCCGGGTCATCTGCGGAGCCCTTCCGCCCGAGCACCAGCAACGGGTGCTCTTCGTCTGGGACCAGGCCATCGCCAAGACGGGCGGCTACTTCTACTCGCGCCTCTTGCTCGCCGCCATCAACGGGACGGGCATGTACATCACGCTCCGCGTGTTCGGTGTCCCGTTCGCCGCACCACTCGCGGTCTTCGAGGGCGTGGTGTCCGAGTTCATCCCCATCGTGGGGACGTACATCGCGGGCGCGGCGCCCATCGGCGTGGCCTTCCTGGTCTCGCCCGCTGCCGGGATCGGCGCACTGATCTACGTGCTCGCCTACCAGCAGCTCGAGAACTACTTCCTGAGCCCTCGCTTGACGGCCCGAACCATGAACCTGCATCCGGCCGTGGCATTCGCCGCCGCGCTGATCGGGGGCCAGCTCGGCGGGATCCTGGCCGCATTCCTCGCACTGCCCGTGGCGGCGGTCCTCCAGGCCTCGATCCAGGAGTACGGACGTCACTATGCGGTCGTCGAGAATCCGCTCACGGGAGATGCGGCCATACCTTCCCCT
>JBOGVH010000048.1:0-1703 GCA_050695235.1 Actinomycetota bacterium | reverse complement strand
CAGGAAAGGAGCCGGTCATGAGCACCGCGACCCTCGCACCCCCCGGGCCGGTGAACGTCTTCACTAACACGCTCACGATCGCCCGGCGCAACCTGCTGCACATCAGGGCCAATCCCGAGCAGCTGGTGGAGATGTCCATCCAGCCGATCATGTTCCTGGTGCTGTTCGTGTACGTGTTCGGCGGGGCCATCGCCGGCTCCAGCCGCGAGTACCTGCAGTTCGCGCTCCCGGGGATCCTGGTCCAGAGCGTGTCGTTCCTGCCGTTCACGACGGCCATCGCCCTGAACGTCGACTTCCAGCGGGGCGTGATCGACCGGTTCCGCTCGCTGCCCATCACGCGTTCGGCGGTGATCGGCGGGCGCATCGCGGCGGATGGCGTGAGGATCGTCTGGAGCATCCTGATCATCACCGGGTTCGCGACACTGCTCGGCTTCCGCTTCGCAGGCGGGGTGGCCGGCGCCCTCGGCGCCCTGGTGGTCGTCGCAGCGTGGGGGCTCGTGATGTGCTGGCCCATGGCCTTCATCGGCATCACCGCCCGGACCACCGAGTCGGTGAACACGTGGGGATTCATGATCATCCTGCCGCTGACGTTCGCGAGCACGGCCTTCGCCAGGGTCGAGACGATGCCCGGGTGGCTTCAGGCCTTCGTGAAGGCGAACCCGGTGACCTCGGTGATCGACGCGGCGCGAGGCCTGTTGCTCGGAGGCCCGGTGGCCGAACCGGTCGTCGACGCCGTGATCTGGATGGCCGTCATCACGGCGGTGTTCGCTCCACTGGCGATCCTCCGGTATCGCCGTCGGATCTAACTAAAGCGAGGAACCGCCTCGCTCGCGGCGCCGCCCGGGAGGGCCTATGGTCCTGGCGTGGAGACGTGGGACGCGATCCGGTCTCGCCGGAACGTGCGGAGGTACGCCGAGCGGCCGATCGAGCCGTCGGATCTCGACCGGCTTCTTGAGGCCGCCCGGCGCACGCCGTCGTCCGTGAACCAGCAGGCGTGGGACTTCGTCGTGGTGACGGACCGGGAACGCCTCCGAGAGCTGTCGAGCATCTGGCGGTACGCGGCCCACGTCGCGACCTCGGCGGCCACCGTCGCCCTGGTCACCCCCGTGTCCGAGGACCGGGACGAGCGGGACACGTTCTGGTACGACGTCGGGCAGGCCACGATGTCGATCATGCTGGCCGCGGCGGACCTCGGGATCGGAGTGGGCACGCCTCGGTCGGCGACCAGGCGATGGCCCGCCGGATCCTCGGGCTCCCCGAGGACCGGGAGGTGGCCATCCTCGTCGCGCTGGGCTATCCGGCCGGCCGGCCGCTGAAGCCGATCAGCCGGCCCAAACGGCGGGCGTTCGACGACGTGGTCCACCGCGATCGCTGGTAGCGGTCGGCGCCGACGCGACGCGTTACTCGACGGCTTGAACCGAAGGTGGTTCACGCGGTTTTCATGGATTTCGGATCGCCGGGGCAGCTGCCGCCATCGCCTCGCAACGTGGCGGTGGAAGAGCTCAGCAGCATAATCCAGGTTATGGCAGTCCTCGAGCTCCATGCCGACACGAGTGGCATGCGCGTGTCGAAGGTAGTGGCCACAGCTGCTTCAGTCTTCGCACTCACGACCGCAGCGGTGGCGGTCTGGTTCGAACCGGACGGAGGGGCCGTCCTGGCCGTGATTGGACTGCTCTACCTAGCCCTCGCACGGTACCTCGCCT
>JBOGVH010000047.1:0-7443 GCA_050695235.1 Actinomycetota bacterium | reverse complement strand
GCGCGAGCGCGCGCCGGACGTCCCCCTCGCTCTCCACGACGGGGTGCGGCACCACGAAGACGGGGGTCCTCGATCCCATCTCCTGCAGGTACCGCCGGCCGAACTCCGAGTGCACGACGATCCCACGCGCTCGCCTGGCGACGTGCGCCGCCCATGGGATGCGGAGTGGCTCGCTCCTCACCGCGTCGGGCGAACGCACCCGCTCGCTGTTCCTCATGGCCTCGCGGGCCGATTGACGGCCCACCCAATCGCCCCGGGCGACCATCCCCTTCACGAAGTCGTCAAGGGCGAGGTCGTGGATCACGACGAGGCCGGGCACCCGGATGGCGTCACGGTAGATGTCGCGGTGGAACTCGACGTTGTTGCCGAGGTGGTAGACGCACAGCGCGTACCACGGAAGAGCCCCCTCGTACCTGCGCACCGCCGGCCACAGGGGCTCGATCTCGAGGCCCTCGGGGAACCCGATACGGTGCAGGCCGTCGAGGACCGACCTGGAGTAGGTGGCGATGCCGGTCCGGGCGGGCGGCATCGGCGACAGCCAGGCGATCCGATGGCGAAGCCGCTCCCCCCACAGGCGGCGCGCGATGATCTCCCGGACGCCGGCCACGTCAGTCGAGCAGCCGGGCCACGACCTCGGGCCAGGCCGGGACGGTGGCTCGCAGCTTCTCCCGTCCGGCCGCGCCCATCCGTGTGGCCAGGGCCCGGTCCGCGTAGAGGCGGTCGAACGCTTCGGCGATCGCTCGGGGCTGGGGCGGTGCGACCAGACCGGTCTGCCCTTCGGTGACGAACTCGAGCGGCCCGCCGCTGTCGGTGAGCGTCACGACCGGGCGGCTGGCGGCGAATCCTTCGAGGGTCACGTAGCCGTAGTCCTCGTCGAACGGCCCGTAGTAGACGCCGAGGGCGCCGAGGTACAGGCGGTGCAGCGCCTCGTCCGGCAGGCCGACCTGGAGCGAGACCCGATCTTCCAGCCGGAGCGTTCGGATCTGCTCCCGGATGGCCGGCTCGTCGGGACCCGAGCCCACGAGCACGAGCCGCACTCCCGTCCTCACGTGCCGCATGGCCTCGACCACGAGGGACTGGCGTTTGAGGGCCTCCAGCCGGCTGGGGAACACGATCGCGTCACCGTAGGGTCCGGGTTCCATTGCCAACAGGGTCTGGCTGATCGGAGAGTGGTGGTACAGCACCTCCGAGGGCACCCGGTTCGAGCTCCACAGCCGGTTCCGAACGTTCTCGGAGTTGGTGAACACCCGCTTGGCCTCCGACAGCGAGACGCGATCGGACTGGTGGATCATGTCCCGGACGATCGGCCCCTCCTCCTGGCGGGACAGGTCGGCGAACTCGGGATGGTCCCACAGCTCGTAGGCCGAACGGTGCTGGTGGATCAGCCACACGATCTTCCGCTCGTGGGGCACGAGGTACGCCGGGAACTTCAGTGCGACGACGGCGTCGATCGGGAGCCCGTTGGACTCGGCGATGTCGAGGCTTCGCCACACGGCCATCTGATGGACGAGCTCGGTGGCCGGGTACCACTTGCCTGCGACCGTCACCATCTCCGCATCGTGTCCGGCGACCCGGAGGGCCCTGACCAGCGACTCGGTGTGGGTCTCGGCACCGCCTCGAACGAAGGGAGTCTGCGCGTGGCAAACGGCGATCCTCACCGAGCCGGCTCCCGGCCGCTCCCCGGTGACTCTCCGGGAGCCGGTCCCCGGACATCCCGTTCGGCTCGCAGTCGCTCCACCTCGGTCTCGAGGGCAGCAACCCGGCCGGCCAAGATGGCCACCAACTCGCCAACGTCGCCGAGCAGGCGATCGTACCGGCGCCGCATCGGTCGCAGGAAGTAGAAGATGGCCGCCTTCAGCCGCCGCCGCCATCGGTACGGTGAGCCGATCTGCGGCTCGTTCCGAGGGATGGGAGACCGCTCGTCGGCCCGCATCTCGGCCACGAGGTCCTGGAGGACGACCCGGAGCTCCTGCGCGTCCATGGTGGCCCGGGAGGTGGTCTCCTCCGCCCAGTAGAGCTCGCGCTCCAAGGCCACACGCGAGGACTCGACGTGCGACGGATCCGGTCCTTCGGCCATGATGCGGAGCGTACCAGTGCCTCGATGGGCCAGGTCACAACGCCTTGGCCCAGATCGGGCCCCGGCAGTCCGTGCGGAGGGGAAGCGGGTCGGGAGCCCGCGGTTCAAGGTCGAAATCGAAGTCGTAGCTGAGGTTGCGAGCCCGGCGATCCCGATGGGTCAGCCGCGACAAGCCCCAGTTGTCCTCGATGAATCGAAGCACGCTCGAGAACTCGCCGAGCCGGTGATCGATGTGCCCTCTCTTCGCGTACGGCGAGATGACCAGGAGCGGAACCCGGAACCCGAGACCGAACCGGTCCACCTGCGGCGGGGGGACGTGATCGTAGAACCCGCCGTAGTCATCCCACGTCAGGAAGATCGCCGTGTCCTCCCATAGGTCCGATCGCATGATCGCGTTGATGACCTTCGTGCTCCAGTTCTCCCCATGGCAGAAGTTGTATTCGGGATGCTCCGAGAGCTCGAAACGAGGCGTGATCCACGTGACCGGCGGCAGCTCGTCCTGCCGGATGTCTCCGATCACCTGATCCACCGAGAGCATGTGCCGCTCCCATCGCCGGGGGTGCTCCCGGTACCGTCGGATCGCCGCGTAGGCCGACCAGATGTATCCCTTCTGCAGCTCGGTGGCCGCGTAGTACGCCCACGGGATGCCGGCCGCGTCGAGGAGGTCCCCTTCGGTCCTGAAGTCGAAGCACGGGCGGATGAATCGAACCTGGCCCTCGGAGTCGACGACCTCGACCTTCTGCTGCTGGGGCGCGTCGCATCCGAAGGTGTTGGAGGTGAATCCCGTTCGCCTGGGGTTGTCGACGGCGCCGCCGGACTGCGCCGCGATCGAGTACAGGTGGTTGGGGAACGAGGGCCCCTGGGCCGAAGCGAAGAAGTTGTCGGCCAGGACGAACTGCTTCGCCCAGTGCCAGTAGTTCGGGAGCTGGGTCCGGTGCAGTCGCGTGAACGCCCATTTCGTGGTCAGGCCGCCCTGATCGAACCCGTCCATCCGGCCATAGTTCCACGCTTGCAGCCCGCAGACGTAGCAGTGCGGAAGGTCACCCGGCAGCCGTCCGTCGGTCCCCCGGACGAGCGGTCGGATCGTGCCGTCGTCGTTGGCGCTTGCGGCGCCGTTGACGCCGGGAAACGTGCCGAAGAGGTTGTCGAACGTGCGGTTCTCCTTGATCAGGAACACGACGTGCTTGATGGGCCATCGCGTCGGGAACGAGGACGCCGGCGGCCACGCGGGATCGAGGGCTGGAGAGGCGACGGCGAGACGATCGGGCAACGTCGGATTGGCGGAGGGTGCATCTCCCCCTGTTCGAGGCGAGCATGCGGCCGCCGAGATGGCCAGGACGGTGCCCGCCGCGAACGTACCGAGGCGCGAGGGTGGGGACACGACCGGCGAGTCTACCGCGGCTCAGACCGCGCCGGTGATGCGGATGGTTGCAGCCTAGACTGACCCGGAACACCATGCGCATCCTGTTCCTGACTTCGGAGGTGCCGTACCCCGCGCGGAGCGGCGGCACCATCAAGACGATCAACGTGCTCCAACACTTGCAACGCGATCACGAGGTCCACGTGGTGTGCTTCCGTGGAGAGCCGCTCAGTCCGGAGCAGGAGGCCTGGACGGCAGAGATCGGACCGGTTCTCACGGTCGGGCTCCGCCGCGGCCGGTCCGCCTGGAACCTGCTTCGAAGCTACGGCGCCGGGGTCCCGATGAGCGTGTTTCGGAACCGGAGCCGGCGCATGTCCCGACTCGCATCCGAACGGCTCGCCGCCGGGGGATTCGACGCGGCATTCGCCGACGGCTGGTTGATGGCGCAGTACGTGCCGGCCTCTTTCCGGGGCCTGAGAGTGCTCCACGAACACAACGCGGAGCATGTGATGTGGCGTCGCCAAGCCGACCTGGAAGCGAGCTTCGCCCGGAAGGCTCTCGTCCTCCTGGAATACCGACGCGTCCGCGCCTACGAGTCGGCGACCGTGCGGCGCTTCGACGCCGTCTTCGCAGTCTCCGAGGAGGACCGCCGGGCCATCGAAGGCTTGGGGACGCGGCCCGGCTCGGTGCTCCTCTTGCCCAATGTCCCGCAGGAGGGCTTGCTGGACCGACCCCCGCTCCACCCGCCCCACGAGCCCACGCTCCTGTTCCTGGGAACGCTGGGGTGGCCGCCCAACGCCGAAGGCCTCCGGCGATTCCTTCGGTGGGGGTTCCCCGCCCTTCGGGCCCGGCGGCCGGACCTCCGGCTCGTCCTGGCCGGTACCGGGGCTCCGAGCTGGCTCGTCCGGCTTGCCTCGGCCACCCCGGGTGTTGAGCACACCGGGCCGGTTCTCGACCCCGAGCCCTTGTATCGGCGGGCCCGGGCGTTCGTCGAGGTGGGGCTGGGAGGAAGCGGCACCCGGGTCAAGGTGCTGAACGCCATGGCCCGCGGCGTCCCGGTGGTCAGTCTCCCATGGGGTGTCGAGGGATTGAACGGAGTGCCGGGCGAGCACGCGCTCGTGGGCCGGAACGAGGCCGAGCTCGTCGACCTCCTCGGTGAGGTGCTGGACGACGATGCGCGATGGCACGTGCTGTCCGAGGGCGGTCGCAGGCTGGTCCGGGAACGATACGTGCCCGAGATCGCGTTCGCATCGCTCGACTCGGTGCTCGCCGCGTCGAGCGACGACCTCACTCGGAACCCCGGCCAGTAGGCCCTCGCCGGCCGCTGGGGGCTCATGAGCTGCGATCGGGCCTGCGACTAGCGAGCCACTCCCTCGTGGAGTGCCCGCCAGGGAAACACCACGGTGGCCCGAAGGATCCTCGGGAGCCGGCTGGGTTGTTGGGCGAGTCGCCAGAGCCATTCCAGGCCCAGCCGGTGCACCACACGGGGGGCTCGGGGGAATCGTCCGGCCCATATGTCGAGCGCTCCACCCACGCCCATCATGATCCGGGCACTCGGGATGTCGGCCCCATACCGGTCGATCCATCGCTCTTGCTTCGGGGCTCCGAAGGCGACCATGACCACCCGTGGTTGGGAGGATCGGATGGACTCGATCAGCGTCCGGCCCTCTTCGGGTGAGATGGCGGCCCCGTCCTCGCCGATCCGGACACCGGATCCGGCAGCATGCACGGAGAGACTCGGGAGCTCCGCCCGCCAGCGCGCTGCGGCCCGGCGACCGACGTCGCCCGTTCCGCCCACGAACGCCACGGCATCTCCGCGCGAGGCGGCAAGGCGGACCGCAGCCTCGGCCACATCGATGCCAGGCCACCGTCGGATCCGGCGTCTGGTCCGAAGGAGCTGCACCAGCGCGATCCCGGCGCCGTCGGGCAGCGCAAGGTCGGCGTCATCGAGGAGCGACCCGAAGTCCGGGTGGTCCCGCGCGTAGAGGAGGATCTCCGGGTTAGGCGTGAACACGCGTCGGGTACCGTCGCCGTCCAGGAACACATCCAGGGTCCGACGCACGTCCTCCAGCGTCTTCCGCTCATGCAGGCGTACGCCAAAGATCGCCGAAGCGTGCCCCCCGGGCGAGTCGGCCACTGACGGCCTTCACCCCACCTCGTGATCGGGCAGGGCCTTCGTGGGCACATCCACCTGCCGCAGGAGCTCGACGAGCTCACCATCGGTACGGAAGACGGCGTCCCTTGGGCCGGCCTGCTCTTCCATCCCCCCCACCGCCGCGACGAACGCGCGCGTTCCCAGCTTCTGCGCCCGTGCCAGCGCGCCAGAAGACCACGCTCGCCGGTACGGCAGGACGAACGCATCGGCCGCGGCGATCCACGTGTCGAATCCCTCGTCGGACATGTATCCCTCGATCAGGGTGACGCCTGGCCTCCTCTCGCACAGCTCCCGGAGCGCTCGCACATAGCTCAGAGCTTCGGGCGTCGGCTGCCGGACGGAGCCCACGACGACCAGCCGCCCAGGCGACCCCGCCTGCTGAAACGCTCGGACGGCCCGCTCGAAGCCCTTCGCCGGATGCAGGAACCCGGCACACAGGAATAGGCACTCGTCCGGCTCGACGCCGAGCATGGTCCGAGCCTCGCTTCGAGCGACTCGCCTGGCGATCCGTACGCCGTCGGTGTGGGGCACGATCGTGCCCTCGACCCGGAGCCGATACGTGCGAGCCAAGGCTTCGCGCTCTCGATCCGAGTGAAACAGCAGGTTCGCCCCAGCGAAGGCCGACCGGAGAAGGACGTGGTCCGGCCGCCACAGCAGATGCGGGCGGCCGGCCGCCTCGTGGACGAGCACCTCGGTGCCCGGCCGTCGACGGGTGAGCCGCCACAGGCCGAGGGACGACATGACCTTGGAGACGGGCGCGCGGCGCCGGTAGTACAGGCCCGGCTCGAAATGCACGAGGACCCGGTCGAACCCCGGTGCCAACCGAGCGGCCGCGAGGAAGGGTCGCCCTCCGAAGAACGGAACCCTGACGTCGCCGTTCCCATCCGGAGGGGACAGCACGACGACCTCGTGCCCCTCGCGCCGTAGCCGTTCGACGTCGGCGGCGGCGTAGCTGCCGATCCCGCAGTGACGCGGCGGGTACGAGCTGATGACGAGGATCCTCACCGTTGTGCGACCCAGTCTAGGGATGCTGCACGCACGCTACCGGGGCTCGCCGGCCTCGTGGAGGACGGAGGCTGTCCTTCGGGCGGTCTCCGCCCAGTCGAAGCTGGACGCACGGGCCAGCCCGGCCACCCCCAAGCGGCCTCGCACGGCGTCATCGGTCACCAGGGTCTGGAGCCCCTCGCGAATGGCGTCGACGTCGCGGGGGTCGACCAGCAGGGCCGCATCGCCGGCCAGCTCCGGGAGCGACGACGCGTCCGAAGTGAGCACGGGCGTCCCGCAGGCCATGGCCTCCAGCACCGGGAACCCGAACCCCTCGTAGAGCGATGGGAACGCCAGGCCGATCGCCCCGCCGAGCAGCGCGACCTTGTCCGTCTCCGGCAGGTAGCCGACGAGCCTCACGGCCGAACGGACGTCTCGAGGCAGCGCTCGCAGCGCGTCGGGCCCCGGGTCGGAGCCGTCCGGGCTCCATTCCCTGGCTCCCGCGATCACGAGCGTGGGCCGGATGTCAGCGGGGAGCGCCGCGAAGGCGGCAAGCAACCGGGGGAGGTTCTTCCGAGGGCCTCGCCCCAATGCGACGAGGTAGGGACCGTCGATCCCGAACCCCCGCCGCACGTCGATGATCCGTTCCTCGGACGGTGGCCGGTACACGTCACAGTCCACGGCGAGAGGGATGACGGCCACCCGTTCCTCCGGCGCGCCGTAGAGTTCCAGGAGATCGCGCTTCGTCCACTCCGACGGTGCGATGAGCCGAGCCGCGCGATGAACCGTGTGCTGCACGGCCTCGCGCCACCACCTCACGGCCTGCGGGGCGGTCTCGGGGAACCGGCGGAAGGCGAGGTCGTGCAC
>JBOGVH010000046.1:0-4350 GCA_050695235.1 Actinomycetota bacterium | reverse complement strand
ATCGTCGAGGCAACGACCCACTTCAACGACCCCGACGTCCTGGCCAAGGTGTCGAAGGGCCTGGGCGAGCCGATGCGCGGCCTGGACATCAAGGAGCTCGGCGAGGAGGGGCTCCTCCAGATCCGCGGCTGGTAGACGCCACCAGCCATGGTTCGGCCATGAAGGGCGGCGTGCTGGCGCTCCAGGGCGACTTCCGCGAGCACGCGCACGCCCTCGCCGACCTCGGCATCGCGCCGGTCGAGGTCCGCCGACCCGAGGACTTGGCCCAGGTCGACCTGCTGGTCATCCCGGGCGGGGAGTCGACCACGATCGGGAAGCTCGCCGCGAGTGCCGGCCTGGTGGAACCGATCCGCGAGCGGGCCGCCGACGGGATGCCGATGCTCGGGACCTGCGCCGGCATGATCGTGATGGCCGAGCGCGTCGATGGAGGCCAGCCGCTGTTGTCCCTGGTGGACATCACCGTGCGCCGGAACGCATACGGGCGGCAGGTCGATTCCTTCGAGTCGGACGTCGAGGTGGACGGGATCGATCATCCGGTCAAGGCGGTGTTCATCCGGGCACCGATGGTGGAGGACGTGGGGCCCGACGTGAGGGTGATCGCCCGGCACGAGGGGCATCCGGTCGTCCTGGAGCAGGGGAACCTCGTCGTGGCATCCTTCCACCCAGAGCTGGCCGGTGAGACGCGATTGCACGAGTACGTCGCGGGGAAGGCGTAGATGTCCGGACATTCCAAGTGGAGCACGATCAAGCGCAAGAAGGCGGCGGCGGACGCCAAGCGCAGCAACGCGTTCGCCAAGCTGCTCCGGGCCGTCGAGGTCGCGGCCAAGGAGGGCGGGGGCAGCGTCGAGGGGAATTCGACGCTGGCCTCGGCGGTGGACAAGGCCCGGGATGCCTCCGTGCCATGGGACAACATCGAGCGCGCCATCAAGCGCGGAACGGGCGAGCTGGGGGGCGGGGCCCGCTACGAGGAGGTCACGTACGAGGGCTACGCTCCCGGAGGCGTCGCGCTCATCGTGGAGACCCTCACCGACAACCGCAACCGGACCAGCCAGGACGTCCGCTATGCGTTCACCAGGAACGGCGGGAGCCTCGGCGATCCGGGGAGCACGGCGTGGATGTTCACGCGCAAGGGGGTCGTGCAGATCGAGAAGTCTACGGCCGTCGACGAGGAGAAGCTCCTGGAGATGGCGCTCGACGCCGGGGCCGAGGACGTCGCGGACGCCGGGAGCACGTGGGAGATCACGACCGATACCGCCGCCCTTCGGAGGGTCCGCGAGGTGATCGAGGCATCCGGGATCCCCGTGCTCTCCGCCGAGCTCACGATGGTGCCCCAGTCCCAGGTGCCGGTGGAGGGGGCCCAGGCCCGGCAGGTCCTCGCGCTGCTCGACGCGCTCGAAGAGCTCGACGACATCCAGAACGTCTACGCGAACTTCGACATCCCCGAGGAGGTCATGGCGGAGGTGGGCTGATCAGCCGGTGGAGTCGAGGATCATGTCGACGGTCGCCAGGAACACCGGCACGTCCAGGGGCTTCACGAGGTACTCGCGAGCTCCCGCCGTACGGAGCGCCTCGATCTGACGGCGGGCCGCGTCGGCGCTGATCACGATGACGGGGATCCCTCGGGTGTCCGGGTCCTCTCTGAGGCGACGAAGGACCTCCTCGCCCGACATGTCCGGCAGGTTCAGATCGAGGAGGATCAGGTCTGGGTGGTGCTCCTTGGCGAGCTCGAGTCCGAGCTGGCCTCGCAGCGCGGGGATGATCCTCACGTCCGGGCGACGGCCGAGGATCCGCTCGACGAGCGTGAGGTTCGACAGGTTGTCCTCCAGATAGAGCACCGTCCGCGACCGTCCGGGTGATGAGGCGGTGAGGGCGATGTGGCCACCGGCCTCGTAGGTGCTCCACGGGGGGTCGGTCTGACGGAGCTCGACGAAGAAGGTCGTTCCGGTCTCGGACGTTCCTGCCAGGCCGACCGCGCCTCCCATGGCCTCGACCAGCCGCTTGGAGACGGCCAGGCCGAGCCCCGTGCCCTCGACGTCACCTCGCTCGGCTCCCAGCCGCTCGAACGGATTGAACAGCCGGTCGATCCGCTCCTGGGGTATGCCCCGCCCGGTGTCGGCCACCTCGATGCGGGCGAGCGCCCCCTGCTTCCCGATCGACAGGGTGACCGAGCCTTCCTCCGTGTTGTACTTGACTGCGTTGGAGAGCAGGTTCAGCAGGACCTGCTTCAGCCGCTGCCGGTCCGCCATGACGAACGTGCCCTCCGCGCTGCCGATGTCCGCCCGGAGCGCGATACCGCGCCCGTCGGCGATGCCTCGAACCAGGTCGAGCGCCTCTCCAGCCAGCTCCCGGAGCTCCACGGGCTCGATCGAAAGGGAGAGCGTCCCCGACTCGATGCGACTGATATCTAGCACCTCGTCGACCAGTTGGAGCAGGTGCCGGCCGGCCTTGATGATCTGCTCGACGCTCTCGCGCTGGTCCTCGGTGAGTTCGTCCATCTCCAGGACCTGGGCGAAGCCCAGCACGGCGTTGAACGGCGTCCGGAGCTCGTGGCTGACGCGGGACAGGAACTCGCTCTTCGCCTGGTTGGCTCGTTCGGCTTCCCGTCTGGCCTCGTTCGCCGCCTCGGTGGCCACCAGGTAACCCCGCTGTGCCATCTCGAAGGGGGAAAGGCTCTCGGCGAGGAACGTCATGGTGGCCGTCAACGAGCGACCGATCGTGTCGGGCGTGGCGCGTTCCACCGCCGCCGCCACGGCCCGCTCGTGCATCCTGATGAGGTCGAGGACGCCGAACCCGGCCTCGATAGCCCGGCGTCCGATCTCGTACGCATGGACCAGCGCGGACTCCTGCGCGCCGGCCAGGTAGTCCTCAAGCGCCGTCGAGTAGTCCGCGGCCAGCTCGGGCAGTCCGGAGACCTTCACGCCGGATCACCCAGGACCCGAGCGACCAGTACCAAAGCGTCGTCGTTCCCCTTGCCGAAATCGGCCAGGATCCGGTCGGCGGCCTGCTGAGGCCGCTCCCTCCACGAGAGACCGGCCACGAACCCGGGGCCGACGCCATCGGTCGCGAAGATCAGGGTGTCCCCCCGAGAGTAGGGGAAGACGCTGGCTCGGAGGGGAGGGAGGCTGTAGCCCACCACGCCGCCTCGCAGCATCACGCTCTCGCGAGCCGGAGCGGCGTGCCCTGCGCGGATCAGGACGCACTCCACGTTGCCCACGCCGAGGCAGCTCATGGTGCGGCCGGTGGCGTTCAAGGAGACCAGGCTCATAGCCACGCCTCGCGTCCCGCGCAACATCTCGTTGCACCGCCTGACCAGGGCCTCGACCGGTTCCTCGGCGTGTTCCCCCAGCGTGGTGACCGCCATGCCGGCGGCCTCCGCTGCCTCCTCACCGTGTCCCAGCCCGTCCACCACCGCGACCAGCGCCCCGCCCGAGAACTCCTTGACGACGTGGAGGTCACCCGATCGGACCTGCCCGGGGAGAGCCATTCCGGCCACGGCCCAGTCGATCAGCGGCGCGGAGTCGGGGACGAGCTGTGTATCCATTTCCTCATCGTCACGGTCGTTCCGGTGCCGATCCCGGACTCGATCTCGAACTCGTCCATCAGCCGCCGGGCCCCCGGCAGGCCGAGTCCCAGGCTCCTACTCGTGGAGTACCCGTCCAGCATGGCCTGAGCGATGTCGGGGATCCCCGGTCCCCGGTCCGAGGCCACGACCGCCATCCCTCTCCGAGTTCCGTTGATGAGGAGGGTCAGCACGATCTCCCCTTCCCGGGCGTATTCGACGATGTTCCGAGCGACCTCCGAGATGGCGGTGGCGATGAGCGTCAGATCGGTACCGGTGAACCCCCCTTCGACGGCAAGCTCTCGCCCTCGCTGACGGGCCGCCAGGATGTCGTGCTCGGAGCCGATCCGGACCCGGATCTCATCGGACATCGTCGGCGCCGCCCTCCATCTGGCGCTCGAGGAGCGCCAACCCTTCCTCGAGGTCGAGCGCGGTGGCAACTCCGTCCAGCCGAAGGCCGAGCTGCACCATCGCGAAGGCCACCTCGGGTTGGATACCGACGATCACCGCCTCCGCCCCACGAAGCTTTCCGATGTGGACCACCTCGAGCAGGGTTCTGATAGTGAACGAGTCCATGACGTCGACGGCGGTGACGTCGATGACCAGGCCGCGAGCTCGGAGGTCACCCACCTGCCGAGCCAGATCTTCCCTCCGCCGGAGGAGATCACCGTCGTCGATCTCTGACTGGACCGACGCGATCAGGTAGGGGCCCTGCGTGAGGATGGGGATGGCCATCGTTCCGTTCCTCCCGACGGCGGCTGGCTACTCGGACCTGACGACGGTGTATCCCA
>JBOGVH010000045.1:0-2535 GCA_050695235.1 Actinomycetota bacterium | reverse complement strand
GGTGTGGATCGGTGCGGCCCCAAACCCGGCCCGCCTGGTCCGCCGGCACGACGCCCCGGCCTTCCACGCCCTGGTGCGCGAGAAGTTCGGGCTTCCAGGCGGGGAGCGCTGACCCGGCGCGGGCCGGCACTCCCGGAGAGCCGGTTCGGATACCCTTGTCGCGCCGATCCGATTCGGCGCTGACCGCCGGCGGTCCGCGCGATGGGAGGCGATCGACACGTCCACATCGAGGGCCAGGAGCCTGCTTCGGCGCCCGCCGCGGAGGGAGCGGCCGCAACAGGGCGTGGCCCGGGTCGACGCCCGGACCAAGCGCCTGGTGGGCCGGTTGCGGCCCGGCGACGTCGCCGTGCTGGACCACGAGGACTTGGACCGGGTCTCGGCCGAAGGACTGGTCGGGGCGGGTGTGGCCGCCGTGGTGAACGCGGGACGCTCGATCAGCGGTCGGTACCCGAACCTCGGCCCGCTCATCCTCCTCGACGCCGGCATCCCCCTGGTCGACGGCGTGGGCCCACTGTTGCTCCGCAAGGTGAGGGAGGGTGACCTGGTCAAGGTCGATGGGGACCGCATCCTGGTGGGGGATCGATTGCTCGCGGTGGGGGTCAGGCAGGGGGACGAATCGGTCCGCCTGGCCATGGAGGAGGCTCGCGCCGGGCTGGCCGATCGCTTCGAGAGCTTCGCCCGCAACACCGTCGATTTCATACAACGCGAACGCGATCTCCTGTTCGGCGGATCGGGGCTCCCGCAGCTCGCACACGAGTTGGTCGGCAGGCCCGTCTTGGTCGTCGTCCGGGGCTACCGGTACAAGGAGGACCTGGCCGCCCTGGGCTCATACATCCGCGACGTGCGGCCGGTGCTCGTCGGCGTTGACGGGGGTGCCGACGCGCTCATCGAGGCGGGGTATGCGCCCGACCTCATCATCGGGGACATGGACAGCGTGTCCGACTCCGCGCTGCGGCTCGCGCTGTCCCCGCCGAAACGCCTGCGGCGCAAGCAACCGACCGAGATCGTCCTCCATGCGTACCGGGACGGGTTCGCCCCGGGGCAGGCCAGACTCGAGGACCTCGGCGTCCCGTACACGATCGTGCGCGCGGCGGGCACGAGCGAGGACGTGGCCCTGCTCCTTTCGCACGAGAAGGGGGCCGACCTCATCGTCACCGTGGGCAGCCACGGGAACCTCCGCGAGTTCCTGGACAAGGGGCGGATGGGCATGGCCAGCACGTTCCTGGTGCGGCTGCGCGTGGGAGAGACGCTGATGGACGCGAAAGGCGTGTCCCGCGTCTACACGCCGAGGATCCGGACTCGTGACACGGTGTTGCTGATCGGGGCGGCACTCGTCGTGATGATCCTGATCATCGCCATCTCCCCGGCCCTGAGCACCTACGTGACGCTTTTGTTCGAACGGTTCCGACAGTGGCTGTTCCACCTGAAGGAGCTGATTTGATCTCGTTCCGGTACCACATCTTCACGATCGTCGCGATCTTCCTGGCCGTGGGGCTCGGCCTGTTGTTCGGGTCGTCCGTCGTCCAGCCCGCGCTGATCGAGGACCTCGAGAACCAGGCCAATCAACTCGGGCAGGACCTGGCGGATACGCGCGCGGAGGTGAGCGACCTCCAGGCGCAGGTCGGGGCGCTCCAGGAGGCGGGCGACATCTTGCCCTCGCTCGACCAGGGCACCCTGACCGACCGGCCGGTGGTGCTGGTCACGCACGACGCCGTGGACCCGCGCCTGTTGTCCCAGGCCCGACTGTCGCTATCGGAGGCCGCCGTCAGGATGGTGGCCGAGCTGTCGATCACCGACCGGATGGCGGTCGGCGACGAACCCTCCCGGGAGGCGCTGGCGGAGCTCCTGGGGATGGCGAGCGACACCGAGGCGCCGACGCTCCAGATGCGCGCGGCCGAGGTGCTCGCCCAGCGCCTGGCCGTGGGCGCGCCCCGGCGCGCCGTCTCGCCGAGCGGGCAGGACATCCTGGACGACCTCCTGACCGCGAATTTCCTGACCACCACGCCGGGTTCGCCTTCGATCTCGCGGGGAGACCTCCCGGGGATCGGAGGCAAGGATCAGCTGATGATCGTCCTGTCCGGTGGGCGGGGCGAGCCCCTGGTCGATCCGCAGTTCTTCGTCGTGCCCCTCGTCGAGGGGCTGGTCCAGCGTGGTGCCACCGTCGCCGCGGGCGAGAGCGTGTCCACCGATTATCCCTTCGTTCCGGCGCTGCGGACCGATGGAGCCGCCGGCGACGGCACGGAGCCGCCCATGGTGACCGTGGACGACCTCGACTTCTCGGTGGGCGGAGCGGCGCTCGTCCTCGGGCTGGAGCGGCTCGTGCTCCTGGGACAGGGAGGCAACTACGGGATCAAGGCCGGAGCGACGGCCCCCCTCCCGCCCCTCACGTGACCGGCCGGAGCGTGCGCGCTCTCGTCGCCGCCCGCAACGAGGCCGACCGGATCGCGGCCACGGTGTCGGCCCTCCGCTCCCTTCCGCAGGTCGCGGAGGTGGTGGTCATGGACGACGCCTCCACCGACGGGACCGCCTCTGCGG
>JBOGVH010000044.1:0-22800 GCA_050695235.1 Actinomycetota bacterium | reverse complement strand
CTCCACCCCCAGTGTGAGGACAGCCTCGGACACACGATGCGGCGTGCGGAGCGTAAGCGAACCTACGGAGTCAGCTCATCTCGGCGGTCCGAGGCTGGCCTCACTGGTGGCTTGATATTCGCCACCGGCTAGGGGGCCTCTACCCCCCGGGGGGTAGAGGCCCCGAAGGGGTGGGCGTGGTGGCGACGCGGAGCACCAGCTTCCAAGAACGCTCATTAGTGCGGCCGCTTCCTCCACGCCCAACCCATGCGCCGCCAGACATTCGGGGTCCAGCGGGCAACCTCACGGTCGCCACGCATGGCGCGTAGGCTCCGGATGGGGGTGGTGGTGAATCTAGGGATTGTGTCCTTAATGGCCTTCTCGACGTCAGCTCCGGGCGGGAGAACCTCCTCGACGTGCGCGTTCCCGTTCAGGTCCTCGCTGATGACTCGACAAGCATCAGGGTCGTTCGAGTCTGCTCCTGCACGGATGATTGTCGTGGCGAGGGATGCGCCCATCTTGACGTCTACGGAGGCGAAGGGAGGTCCCGGCCGCGGCACCAGCACTAGGAACCTCGCCAAGCGTCCGATGTGCGGGCTGAGGAACGAGATGAGAAGCATGGCGATCGGCGTGCCTAGAGCGATGATTAGGACTTTCCATGGCCAGAACAGCGGCAATATGAGCGCGACTACTGCTCACCTGAGTGCAGTCGACACGGCAAACGGTTGGAGCTCCAACGGCTGTTTGCCCGATCCACTCGGTAATCCGGACGGCCTGGCTCCGAGGCGACCCTGGAAAACCACCAGCGATGCCTCGAATCGAGACCTAGGCTCCCGTTACCAGATTCCTCAGGCTGGGGATCACAAAGTCAGGAGCTGGAGACGCGTTCACGGCTTCGGCTTCGCTGGTACTCCCGGTGAGCACGAGGACGGTGGCAAGGCCGGCCCTGCGTCCGCCGACGATGTCCGAGTCAAGGCGATCGCCGATGACGACACATCGGCCGCATCCCGCAAGGAGTTCCTGTGCCACTTCGAACATCTCCGGATCCGGCTTCCCGATCACGTGGGCATTTCGGCCTGCGGCAGTCTCGACCGCCGCGAGGATCGCCCCTGTAGCTGGCCACGGACCGTCCGGCATCGGGAAGGTGGGATCCCTCCCCACGGCGTAGAACTTGGCGCCGTGCTGCACCGCCTGCGAGGCGATTCGGAAGCGACGCGCGCGCGCGCCAGTTTGACCTAGTTTTGAATAACTCAGCCCGGATCGGACCGCCTGACGAACCCCGGCGGCGCCTCGACGGATGTCGCTTCGGTGCGGAACCGACACTCCGCATGCGGGCCGGTGAGAAGATTCGATCCATGCCGATCCGCATCCTGTCCAACCTGAAGAAGTTCCTGCCGCTGGCCACAGAGCCTGAGGCCGAGAAGGCATTCGCCACCTATCGGAACTACCTCGTGCACATCGAGCGTCTGCTTGGGAGGCGAGTACGGCGTCGGCACTTCGTTCGTGCCTAGCGTCGTGAAGGTCTTCCGGTCCGCGCCGAAGTTCCTCAACATCGCCCGCCGCAAGCTATCTGAGGACGAGGAGGACCGGCTCCAGAATGCCCTTCGGATCGCTTGGGCAAAGGAGCTGCAGCTACGGATTCCCGGGGCCTTCGGTGAAGAGGTTCTGCCGTTCTTGGTCCATGGCTCGGGGATCCATGCCTACTACGTCGTGTTCCATGGCGGCTCCCGTGCCATCGTCGACTGGGTTGGACGACGCCCCACGAATCGGCTCCGGGTCGAAGATGCACCGACGGGGCTCGGCTCTTGGCCACGAGCAACCACGTAGCCCTCATTCCGCCGTGTTCACCTGGGGCGGCTCGATGCGGAACCGCGAGCCGAAATCGTAGTACCGGTGGTCCATGAAATGGCCCTGAGCCCGCATGTGCGCCCGCCGCACCAACCCGTCGGCGTCGATCCACAGCCGGAACCACACCGGCGTCCCTCCGCTGTCCCCGAAGAAGGCCACGATCTGAGTATGGACGCCTTCCACGATGCCCCGGCCAAGGATGCGGGCATCGATGAACGGACGGAAGAAATCCCAGGTGAACGACGGGACGCGCGGCGGGGGGCCGCCCTTCTCGATCTGCCACGGACCGTTCCCCTGCCGGAGGTACCGCGTACCGCCGATCCATACCGTCCGGGACCCCCCCGAGGGGGCCGTAACCGCGCTCTCGAAGCTATCGGGGGCTTGGAAAGCGTAGCGGGCTCGGACCACGGCAAGGCCCGACGACAGCGTCTCGTCGAGCCGATACGTCTCGAGCTCGTGGATCCGGGTCATCATCTGCTGCAGGATCGCGCTCCCGTCCGATGCCGGCAGCTTCGGCAGCAGGAACGACGCGGTTCCTCCGGTGGGCCCGTCGACGTGAACGTCCACCCGCTCGCCTCCTTGGAGATCCACCTCTGCCCTGCGGCACGTCGGCCCGCATCGCTGGAGCGTGAGCGTACGTCCTTCGACCGTGAGCTCGGCCCGGAGACGGGAGGCTGCGTCCTCGCCATCGAGGGGAAGGAGGTAAACGAAGGCCTGGTTCGGGCCGGGGGTCCCGGGGCGGAGGGCGAGCCCCACGAGCACCTGGCCCGCATCGCCGCCCAGCGTCAGGTCGCCGGCCTTTGGGAGCGCCGATTCGATCGCGGCGGGGGTCGCGGGCCTCTCCGCCTCGGCCACCCGTGCGGGAGGGAGCGGGTAGGCGGCGAGCAGCCCGGCAGCGCCCGTGACGAAGACAGCTACCGCGGCCTCGAGCCGCATCGACCCCAGTCTCCGACGCCAGGCGAGCACCGAGAGCAACGTCATGACGATGACGCCGAGCACCTTCAGCAGGAGCACCTGCCCGTAGGACGTGGAGAACAGATCCCCGACGTGACCGACTTCCTGGAAGCCTCGGAGCACGCCCGCCCCGACCGTCACGACGAACGCCGAGACCGCCACCGGCGAGAAGCGGCCGAGCAACGCTCGCCTGCCGGGGCTCCGCCAGCCGCCAGGGGGCCGCACCGTCGCCAGCGCAAGAATCCCCCCCGCCCACACCCCAGCGGAGATCAGGTGCACGCCGTCGACCGTGACCCCCCACCAGAGCGGCCGCACGGCGGCGGCATGGCCGGCTCCTGCGAGAACCACGAGCGCCGCGGTTAGCGGGACCACCCAGAGTCCCGTACCCAGCAGGACAAGGACGAGCGCGGTGAGCTCGAGGATCGGGCGGACCAGCCGGGCGACCCCCGGGAGGCCGGTCGTCAGGTAGGTGACCACGGCCCCCGCCGAGGGCGAGGGCGCCGCCCTGAGGGCCTCCCCCAGGACCACGATGAGCGCGCTCACCGAGGCCACGGCGAGAACGGGAGCCGGGTGGATGCGCACCCAATCGAGTCTCGGCTCGCGCCGAGCGAGGCGTCGTAGCACGAAAAGTCCAAGGGCGAGCAGGAGGGTTGCGTATTCGACCGTCCGGCCAAGTGCGATGAGGAGGTCCGCCGGCTGGGGAGCCGTCCCGACGACGCCCTCGGCTCCCGCCCCCGGTGAGACCCCCACGCCGAACCGGAAGGCCCCGGCCAGGGTGTGGCCGTCCACCCTGCTGACGGTCCTCCACTCCACCTCGTACACGCCCTGGGCGTTCGTGGTGATGGGGATCCGGACCTCCTGACCTGCCGTAGCCGTGCCGGAGAACCTCGTGCCGTCCGGGGCGACCACCGTCGCGCCGGAGAGCTTCACGTTCAGGGGCTCCGTGAACCGCAGCACGACCACGCCCGGCGCCGTGCCGAGCTCGGAGCCCGGCTCCGGCTCCGACGAGACGACCGCCGCGTGCGCGAGCACGACACCCGGACTGAGGAGCACCCTCGTGACGGCAATCAAAATGACGAAGGCCGCGGCAAGTGGCCGACGCCTCGCACCGAAGGCCCCCGATGTTCTGGCCATCGCATCAGTGATCCGGGCGAGACGGCCGCCCGGTTTTCAGATAGGCGGCCATCGGTGCGATGAGAACCACCGGATCAGGGGGGTGAACAGGGCCAGCCACCGCCCCGTGATCATCAGGAGTCCCATGACGACGAGGACCGCTCCACCGAACCGTTCGACGGCCCGCCCGTGACGGCGGAGCCATCCGAAGGCTCGGCCGGCTCGAGCGTATCCGAGAGCCAGCAGGATGAACGGAACGCCGAGACCGAGGGAGTACACGAACAGCAACGCTGCTCCCCCCAAAGCCGTCCCCGTGGAGGCGGCCGCGGTGAGGATGCCGGCGAGGACCGGCCCGATGCAGGGCGTCCAGCCGACGGCGAAGGCCATCCCGAGCGGTACCGCGCCGAGGGGGCCCGACCGGATCCTGCGGAGATCCACACGCCGCTCCCGGTAGAGGACCGGGATCCTCACCAGCCCCATGGTGACGAGGCCCATGAGGATGACGAAGGCGCCCGTCCACCTGATGAGCGCCTCACGATTCTCGAGGAGGAACGACCCGAGCACGGACGCGCTGGCGCCGAGGAGGGTGAACACGGTCGCGAAGCCCAGTACGAAAAGGGCCGCTGAGCCGAGGACCCGGGTCCTGACCGCCACCGCCGCCGACTCGTGTCCGGCGATCCCGCTGACGTAGGAGAGATAGCCGGGCATGAGGGGCAGGCAGCACGGGGACGTGAAGGAGATGAAGCCGGCCACCAGAGCCAGCGCGAAGGGGCCGAGGGCGGTCACGACGCCCCCGCGCGGAGCACGTCGTCGATCGCGCTTCGGAGGACGGGGCCGTCCAGGTAGCCCACGAACCGGTAGACGATGCGGCCGCTTCCGTCGATCACGAACGTCGTGGGGAGGCCGACGAGCTCGTAGTCGAACGCCAGCGTGCCGCCAGGGTCGTAGACGCTGGGGTACGTGATGCCGAACTCCCTCACGAAAGCTGAGGCGGCCGCTCGATCGTCGCGGTAGTCCACGCCCAGGAACTGGACCCCCTTGCGCCTGTACTTCTCCCACGTCCGCTCGAGGTCAGGCGCTTCGCGCCGGCAGGGCCCACACCAGGACGCCCAGAAGTTCAGGACCACCACGTTGCCCGCGAAGTCCTGGAGGGCGATCGTCCCCCCGCCTTGGAGCGCGGGCATCTCGAAGGCGGGGGCAGGGCGGTTGTCCGCTCGGGCCTCGGCCCGGTAGTTCGCGATGGTGAGGCCCGAGACGCCGCCGGTTCCCCTCGAACGGAGCTCCAGCACGGCGAGCACGACGACCAGCATCACGCCTCCGAGCAGGACGAGATGCAAAGCTAGCCTGGCGTATCGGGCCGCCGCCGAGCTGGCAGCCTCCTCGGACGATCGTCTGGTCCCGGCTCCTTCGGCTCCGCGCGACACGACAGGCGTCATACTACCCAACGTCGTAGATATGCGGTGGCGACCCGGCAGGTGAGATGAAGGTTCGGTGGCGAATCTCGGGCGTCTTGGCAGCTGGGCTCGCCCTCTCGTTCCTTTGGGCGGCCGGTCGCGTCGAGGCGTCGATCCGGTTTCCTCCTCTCGCGCTCGCCGAGCGCATCGTCAGGCTGACGCCGGGCGACGTCGCGACGTTCTTCATCGACCGTCTGGGACACAATGCCCTGAGGCTCCTCACCGCGGGAGCGATCGCTGCCTTCCTCGCCCTCGGCGCCTTCCTCGCCGAGACGACCGCGTCCCGCGGACGACCCCGGCCCTACCTCGCCGGCCTCGTGCTCGCCACGGTCTCGATGGCTGTTGGGTTCGCCGATCCGGTCCCGGCGCGGCCCTTGGCGACGGTACTCGTATCCCTCTCGGGGGGCGTGCTCTACGGCGTGCCGCTGGCCTGGCTCCTGGAGGTAGGGTCCGACGTCTCGACGGAGGAACCGCGTCCTTCGCGACGACGAGCCCTCGCATGGATCGGTGCGTCGATCGCTGGGCTGGTCCTGGGAGGAACCGTCCTGGGCCGCTTCGCGCGTCGATTGATGGGGCCCAACACCGACGTGCCCATCAGGACCCCCGACCGACCCGCCCCACCGCCCGTCCGGGCGGCGTTCCCCAGCATCCCGGGACTCTCTCCCGAGATCACGCGCGCCTCCGATCACTACGTGGTCGACATCGATCTCATCGATCCGGTCGTTGAGGCCGCTGGCTGGACACTCTCGGTCCACGGTCTCGTCGAGCGACCGTTGACGTTCACCTTCCCCGAGCTGCAGCGGCGGTTCCTGCTCGTCGAGGAGTACTCGGTGCTCACCTGCATCTCGAACCCCGTTGGCGGTCCTCTGGTCGGCAACTCGAGGTGGACGGGCGTCCGCGTGGGCGAGATCCTCTCGCAGGCCGGCCTCCAAGGCGATGCCGTGGACGTGGTGTTCCGGTGCGCCGATGGCTACTCGGACTCGATCCCGGTGATGGCGGCGCTCGATCCGAGCGTCATCCTCGCCATCGCCCAGAACGGACGGCCACTTACCCAGGAGCACGGCTTCCCGTGCAGGCTCAGGGCGCCGGCGGTGTACGGGATGAAGAACGCCAAGTGGGTCGAGGAGGTCGAGGCCGTCGGCTCCGACTACAGAGGGTACTGGGAGCAGCGGGGGTGGTCGGACGTCGCCGCGGTTCGGACTGCGTCTCGGATCGACGCCGCCGGCAGAACCACGGCTGGGGAGCCGACATGGATCGCGGGCGTGGCGTGGGCCGGCAGCCGAGGGGTCTCACGGGTGGAGGTGTCGGTCGACGGTGGGCGGACGTGGGCCCAGGCGATGATCCATCCGCCCTTCTCGCCGCTCGCCTGGAGCCAGTGGGCCTACCGGTGGACCCCACGCCGCCCGGGCATCTACCGGGTCATGTGCCGCGCGGTCGACGGCGAGGGACGTGTCCAGGATCGACTGGAACGGCCCCCGCATCCGTCGGGTGCGTCCGGCTACCATGAGATCGTTCTGGACGTCGATTGACCTCGCCGTCCATCGAGGCCGCGGTCAGGTCCTGGATAGGACGATGGCTCCCGCGATGCCTAGCACCGCCGCCAGGGGGTAGCCGGCCACGAGGTCGTCCCACCCGGGGGAGATGAGAGTGAAGAACCCCATGTGGTGCATGAGGTGTTGCACGAACACGACGACCCCTAGGGCCACCAGGCTCCAGCCGAGCACCCGACGTTTCGTGTAGGCGGCGGGGCTCAGCTTCCTGGTCTCGGCCTCGTTCTGGGCCGCCTGGGTGTCTCGAGCGCGCGCCTCCCGCGTCTTGTCCCGTCGCTTGGGCTGCGGCGTGCTCCGTCGTCGCGCCTTGGATTCCGGCATGCCGCCCTCTCGTTCGACCGCCCGTCGGAAACGTACCGCAGCATTCTACGACGGACCGTCGTAGCAGGCGTCGCCGGGAAGACCCGGTCGGCATCGTCTGCGCCGTTCCGTTTTCGGGACCGTCAGACGTCCTAGTCGGGCCTGGCCGCCGTTCCTCTTTCGACGATCCCCCAGCGGGAACGTTCGACTCGTTGCACGGCGAACCCCATGGCCTCCAGGTGGTCGACCGGGTCGCGGAGCAGATGATCGGCCTGGAGCCGCAGGAACAACGGCTCAAGCAGGCGTTGGCCGGCCCGGATGGGCGATACCGGGCTGCGGACGTGTTCGACCAGGAGCAGCCGTCCTCGGGGCCGGAGCACGCGCCGGGCCTCCGCCAGGGCTCTGCGGTCGTCCGGGATCGAACAGAGGGAGAGCGTGAACACTGCGGTGTCGAAGCTTTCGTCGGCGAGATCCAACGCCTCGGCGTTGCCGACAAGGAGAGTGACGTCGCGGCCGAGCTCCCGGGCTCGCCGCCGGGCGACCTCGAGCATGGCGGGCGAGAGGTCGATCCCGGTCAACCGGACGTCCCCCGGGTAGTAGGGCAGGTTGCGGCCGGTGCCGATCCCTATCTCCAGCACGTCACCCTGGGCCTGAGACGCGATCCAGCGGCGGCCCTCGTCGATGCCCAGCACCCGCTCCCAGAAGCGGACGCTCCGGTCGTACCGAGCCGCGTACCGCTCGTAGACGCGCCGAACGCGAGCGGTCTCGTCGAGAGCTTGCCTCCTCATCCAGCCGTCACGCCTTCAGGTCGGGTTCCCGACCGAGCGACAACCGCGCTTCCAATGCGAACACGTTGCGAAGCCCAGCGCCATCAGAGCATCCACTCGGTCGATTCAGCGATCGGTCGACACCCATGCTCCTCTCGACAAACCCCTCACACCAAAGACGCGGCTATACTACTTTGTGTCGCAGATGGTTTGCGGTCAGTCTGAATGGCCCCGACCCAGCAGTCACTGGTGAGGAGGCGAGCGGGCCAGCGCGACAAGCAAGCTCGGAGGTGACGGCGGATGCCCAGCTGGTGTTGCGGTGGCGGGGTCTGGATCATGGTCCTGTGGATCGTGCTGCTGGTCGCCATCCTCACGGGAGCGATCCTCCTGGTACGCGGGCTGTGGAACCTAGGCGACGCTCGCCAGGGCCAGGGCCCGCGCCGCAGCGACGCGTTGACCGTTCTCGAGGAACGGTACGCGAGAGGCGAGATCGACTCGGAGGAGTTCGAGGAGCGCCGGCGCAGCCTCACTCCTCGTCCGCCAGGCCCAGCCTGACGGCTCGGTGTTCACGGCACGCCGGCAAGATCGCCTGCCGGATGACCCCTCCCGGATCGAGGACAGCGGACCGACTCCCAGCGTCAGGCCGCGGCGGGAGGCGTCCACTTCCCCACCGAGGTCGGGACGCGCTCGGTCGCTCGGCGGTTCCTGACGACGAGCCACACGAGGACGGCCGGGATGACGGCCGCCGACGCGAGCTGGGTCCCCGTCATCTCGAAGGCCCGGATGGGGTCCTCGCGGAGGAAGTCCGTGAACAGGCGTCCTATCGCGTACCACAGGGCGAAGAGCGCAGCGGCCGAGCCGGCAGCTCGGGGCTTGCGAAGGAAGACCACCAACACTACGAACAAGACACTGACGCTCAGCAGGTCGTAGAGGGCGACGGGATGGACGATCGCCCCGATGGGAGGCGCCACCCCCGGTGGGTTGTCCCCCACGTACTTGAACCCCCAGGGAAGGTTGGTCGGCTTCCCTAGGTGGTCGCCCGTGATCAGATCGCTAAAACGCCCGAACACGAGGCCGAGGGCGAGGGCCGGGGCCGCATAGTCGAGCATGGGGGACGATCGGCAGCCCGTGCTTACGCGCCTTCCAAACCCCTGCGATGAGGCCGCCGAGGATCCCGCCGTACAGCGTCATCCCCCCGTGCCAGATCATCAGGGCCTCGGCCGGGGAGCTGAGCCACGACCAGTTGCCGAGAACCCACAGCAGCCGGGTCCCGATGAGCGACCCGATGATCACCCACGTGACGACGTCCCACAGCGCATCTTGAGACACACCGATCCGGCGAACGTACCTGGACAGGACCCACGAACCGGCCAGGAACCCGATGGCGATCAGGACGCCGTGAGGGAAGAAGGGGATGCCGAAGATCTCCCTGTGAACGTCCACCCGCCACGAGATGTCGGCGAGAGGCAAGGCGTGCTCCCTTCAGCGACTATGGTTGTCTACGATGGGGCGTAGCATATCGGCGATCGAGGATCCGAGAGCCCACGCCACGGCCACGATGGCGAACGCGATGACGGGGAGCTCACCGAAGCGGGCGAAGGGCGCTGCCGACCGCTCGAGCCCGATGGCGGCGCGGATGATCGCCGGCTCGAACAGGCCGGTTCTCCTCACGACCCGTCCCTCGGGATCGACGACGGCCGAGATCCCGGAGGGAGCCGATTGGACCACCCACTCCCCTAGTTCGACCGCCCGCATCCTGGTCACCTGGAGCTGCTGATCGGCCGTCGCCGCGCCCGGACCGTAGCTCGACGTGTTCGTGAGCACCACGATGGCGTCGGCCCCCCGCTGGGCGAACCCCCGAACGATCCGAGAGAAGACGACCTCGTACGAGATGGGGGTTCCGACCTGCGCGCCGGCGACCTGGACCGGGAGGGTGTCACGGCCGGGGACCATGTCCCTCGGCACGTTGCGAAGGGCGGTCACGAACCCGAGGAAGCGCCGCCATGGGACATACTCGCCGAAGGGGACAGGGCGCGTCTTGTCGTAAGTCCCGCGGACGATGCCCGAAGGATCGACCGAGAGCGCGGAGTTGCGGAACCTCCCGGGTCCGGCGTCTGAGACGACGCCCACCAGGAACCAGGCGTGGAGGTCGCGCGCGAGCTGCCGCATTGGCTCCGGAGCCGGTTCGCCGACCGAGGGAGCCGACGTGTCCAGATCTACCACGTCCTCGGGCCACACGACGACGTCCACGGAGCCCGGCGGGATCGTGCGGGTCAGCGACACATGGTTCGCCAGGACGTCAGTGGTCCGCTCCCGAGTCGACGGTCCGGCCGGAAGCGGCACGTCGCCCTGCACGAGCGCCACCCGGAGCATCGATGCGGCGTCGGGGTGCGGAGCGAGCGACACGCTGAGGCCCACGACGCCGGCGACGGCAACGAGGCCGAGGATCACGGACCGGAACCGGCGGCGGACGGCCAGGGTCAGGAGCGCGGCCAGGTACGCGGCGAGCCAGGCGACCAGGATCCCCCCTCCGAGCAGCGCCGCAGCGTCGAGGGGCGTTCCGACGAGCGGGGCGCCGAGTGAGCCCCAGGGGAACCCGCCGAGCGGGAAGCGGCCGCGGGCGACCTCCATCACGAGCACCCAGAGCGCGGAGATCCCGAAGGAGGCCGCAAACGGACGCCCCAGCATGGGACCGGCGGCCCACGCGAACAGCCCGCCGAACGTGGACTCCGCAAGGACCAATGCCAGCCACGCGTGGAGGCCGAAGATCCCGACCCAAGACAGCAGCAGGCCGAAGAACGCTACGCCGAACAGGAGGCCAGAGACGAGCCGCACTATCGGTCGCGCCCCCGCGATCGCGAGGAGGAGCCCGGCGGGCCCGACGAACACGAGAGGCGCGAGCCCGAAGGGCGGAAAGGCGAGTCCGAGACCCACGCCCGACACTGCCGCCAGCGCCCAACGCCTCACCGAGTCAAGACTCCGGCCTCCGCGCACTTCGAGCCCCCTGATGGATCGATCCGCCGCCCTCGCGCCGGTGCCTCTCAGTCAGGGATCCCGGCTCCCCCACCGGGTATCGGGTCGGCAGGAGCCGGACGGAGCTGAGCAGACCGAAGGCGCCACAGCAGCCTGTGTCGATAGGTACGACGTGTCGTAGTATAGGGCCCTGGGTCCACCCCAGGGGGGGTGGGTCATCGTCCAAGGAGGAGAGATGCTGCCGGAGAACAAGCGAGAGGCCGTGAACCGGCTGAGGACGATCAGGGGCCATCTGGATGGAGTGATCAGGATGGTCGAGGGAGATGCCTACTGCGTCGACCTCATGAAGCAGGTGTCAGCCGTCCAGTCTTCGCTCGAGCGGGTGAACCGCCTGATCCTGAAGAACCACCTGGAGACCTGCTTCTCGACGGCCATCGCCGAGGGCCGGGGCCCCGAGGCCATCGCCGAGCTCATCGATGCCCTCAAGTTCAACCCCATTCTGACCGGCCCCGACCTGCGCCTGAACGGCGCGGCGGTCGGGGAGGCGTCCCGAGGCCGGGCCGCGCGACGGACGCGCAACGCGTCACCATCCAAGGTGCCGGCCGCCGGTTCGACGGCAGCACGATCGACCGGGAGGACCGAGGGATGAAGGTGTCGGAGAAGGTGACCGACCCCGTCTGCGGCATGCAGATCGACGCAGCCTTGGCCGCGGCGACGCGCGTGCAGGATGGCACGACCTACTACTTCTGCTCCCCAGCGTGCGCTGCTCGCTTCGACGAAGACGAGCCCAGGCGCGATGGCGCTGCACAGCGAGCGGATTTCCAGGTGGCCGGCCTCGACTGTCCCACGTGCGCGGCCACGGTGGAAAGGGCACTCGGGCGGCTCCCAGGGGTGGGAACGGTGTCTGCCGACGGGGTCTCCGGACGGACCACCGTGGAGTACTACGCAGCGCACGTCTCCGAGGCCGACCTCCAGCGGGTTATCGAGGAGGCCGGGTACCGCGTCGAGGTCGAACGGGCGACCTCACCCGCGGAGGCGGCCGACCGTGAGGAGGACGCCAGGCAGCGCGAGTACCGGACCCTGATGCGGAAGTTCTGGGTCTCCGCTGCGGTCTCGGTGCCCGTCGTCCTGCTCTCCTACCCATGGCTGTTCCCCGGCCTCAAGCACGCCTGGTTGGCCCGGGATTCCGAGACGCTGCTGTGGATCTGGCGGGGGTTAGGGCTCCTCACGCTCCCCGTGCTGGTCTGGGGAGGAAGCCAGTTCTTCCGTGGCGCGTGGGGCGCGGCGAAGTCCCGCTCGGCGAACATGCACACCCTCGTTGCGCTAGGCATCGGCGCGGCGTGGCTGTACTCGACGGTGGCCGTGCTCGCCCCTGGGATCTTCCCAGACCGCTCGCTCGCGGAGGTCTACTACGACGTCACCGCAGTGATCACCGCCCTCGTGGTTCTCGGGATGGCCCGGGAGCTGAAGGCCAAGGGCAAGACCAGCGAGGCCTTGAAGAAGCTCATGGGGCTCCAGGCCAGGACGGCCCGGGTCATTCGGCACGGCCGAGAGGCCGACGTCCTGGTCGAGGAGGTCGTTGTCGGGGACATGGTCCTGGTCCGGCCCGGCGAGAAGATCCCCGTGGACGGCGTCGTGGTCGACGGAAGCTCCGCCGTGGACGAGTCGATGATCACCGGGGAGTCCATCCCGGTGGAGAAGGTCCCGGAGGATGAGGTCATCGGCGCCACGCTGAACAAGACCGGCTCGTTCCGGTTCCGGGCCACGAAGGTCGGGAAGGACACCGCCCTGGCCAACATCATCCGGATGGTCCAGGATGCGCAGGCTTCCAAGGCCCCCATCCAGAAGACCGTGGACAAGGTTTCCGGCACCTTCGTCCCCGCCGTGATGATCCTCGGCGTCCTGGCCTTCCTCGTCTGGTACAACTTCGGGCCCGCGCCGGCGGGCGCTTTCGCGGTCATCGCGTTCGTGACCGTCCTGATCATCGCGTGTCCCTGCGCGATCGGTCTGGCCACGCCTACGGCCCTTACCGTGGGGATCGGCAAGGGGGCGCAGCACGGGATCCTGATCCGTTCCGGCGACGCGCTCCAGACGGCCAAGCGCCTGGACGCCATCGTGCTGGACAAGACGGGGACCATCACCGTCGGAAAGCCCTCGCTCACCGACGTCGTCGCTGGCGAGCTCCCCGAAGAGGAGCTGCTCCGACTGGCCGCCGCCGTCGAGCGCGCCTCCGAGCACCCCCTGGCCGAGGCCATCGTCGAGGGCGCGAGGGAGCGCGGCATCGACGTCCCAGAGCCGGAGGGCTTCCGCGCCCTGCCCGGGCACGGGGTGGAGGCCACCGTCGTGGGGCGGCAAGTCGTGCTCGGGAACCTGAAGCTGATGCGGGACCACGGGGTCGGCGTGACCGATCTGGAGCCCAAGGCTCAGGCCCTCGCCGACGGCGGGAAGAGCCCGATGTACGTCGCGGTTGACGGGCGGGCCGCCGGGATCGTGGCCTGCGCGGACACCGTCAAGGATGACTCCAGGCGGGCCGTAGCCAGGCTCAGGCAGCTGGGCCTCGAGGTGGTCATGATCACCGGCGACAACCGTCGGACCGCCGACGCCATCGCCCGGGAGGCCGGCATCGAGCGGGTCCTCGCAGAGGTCCTGCCCGAGGAGAAGGCCCACGAGGTCCGGAAGCTCCAGCTCGAGTGGAAGGTGGTGGCCATGGTGGGCGACGGCATCAACGATGCCCCGGCCCTGGCCCAGGCCGACGTGGGGATCGCCATCGGCACCGGCACCGACGTCGCCATGGAGGCTTCGGACGTGACCCTCATCTCGGGGAGCCTCCGAGGCGTAGTCACCGCCATCGAGGTCTCGCGGGCCACGATGCGCAACGTGTACCAGAACCTGTTCGGGGCGTTCGTGTACAACGCGGCCGGCCTGCCGGTCGCCGCAGGCATCCTGTATCCATTCCTCGGCGTCCTGCTCTCGCCCATCATCGCGGGAGCGGCGATGGCGTTCTCGTCGGTCACCGTGGTCACGAACGCGAACCGGCTCCGGCTGTTCCGCCCCTCGGAGGTGTGAGTCATGTTCGACAACGTGATCGTCACCGCGCTCGGCCTCGCAGTCATCGCCGGCGTCGCGTGGTTCTTCTGGGGACCGCGCAAGGAGGGCTACCGGGCACCGGTCACCTCGTCCGGCTACCAGGAAGCGCTCGTGCTGGTGAGGGGTGGCTACTCGCCGGACACGATCGTCGTGAAGGCAGGGAAGCCGGTGCGCTTGAAGTTCCTGCGGCAGGAGTCCTCCTCCTGCTCCGAAGAGGTGATCTTCGGAGACTTCGGCAAGAGCGCCAAGCTCCCCGAGGGCGCAGAGGTCCCGGTCGAGCTCATGCCGAAGGAGCCGGGCACCTACGAGTTCACCTGCGGGATGGCCATGCTCCGGGGGCGGTTGGTGGTGGAACCGGCATGAGGAGGTGGATGCTCACGGCATCGGGTCCGCAGACCGGCCGGAGATCCGCAGCGAATGCTACATGGACCTTACGAGCTCGCCCCAGGTTCGGTGACGAGGAAAGGTGGAGATGAGTATGAAGGGACGGATCGCACTCCTGGGCGCGGCTGCCGCCCTCGTCCTTGGGCTGAGCGGAGGGCTCGCCTTCGGTGCAGCCCGTTCCGCGCCCGGGCAAGCAGGAACGGATATGGTGGCCGCTTGCGAGGCCATGCACACCTCGGCCCCGATGCAGGAGATGCTGGCCCAGATGCCGCCGCAGGCCCGACCGCAGTGCGAAGCGATACACGGGCAGATGCTCCAGATGATGCAGCAGATGACCGGCATGATGGGCGGCTCGGGCATGATGGGCGGCTCGGGCATGATGGGCTAGATGTGAGTTCCTCCGAGTTGGCCGTCTCGCCGGCCGTGAGTCGGTACCGACCACACCCGATTGTCGGCGCCCCCCAACTCCTACAAACCGTAGTATCTTTGTACGCGGGTTCACTGCTCTACCGACGTTAGGAGGCGGCAAGGTATGGAGAGGATGTTGCGCGCGTGTCTGAACTGGAAGGTCATCGCCGCGCTCGCGCTGGTTGGCCTCGGCGTGTGGACCTTGGCCCCTAACCTCCTGGTGGGCGCCTTGCCGATCCTGCTGCTGGCCGTCTGCCCGCTCTCGATGATGTTCATGATGCGGAGCATGCAGGGCGACCAGCACGCCACTTCTCCAGAAGGACGGGACGGGATCAGCCGCAACGAGGCCACGCGACAGAAGCGGCTCGCGGATCTGAAGAGCCAACTGGAGGAGACGCGCGACCGGCAGGAAGCTGTCGCGCGTGAGATCGCGAAGCTGGAGGCTCCCTTCGAAGACGAGCCTCTTCAGGCACCGTAGCTCGGCTGGAAGGCGGTGGCCGCACGGCTCCGCTGAGGTACCGCCTGGCCCTGATCGTGGTGGCCGTCGCGACTCTCGTCACGGCGTGCGGCGGAGGGGCGGGTCCATCCGGCAGCTCGCCGACCTGCCCGGCCGCATCTCCGGAGGTGACGCTCAACATCGTCGGCCAGAACATCAGGTTCGATAGGGATCAGCTTGAGGTTCCCGCCGACACGCCTTTCAAGGTCGTCTTCGACAACAAGGATTCCGGCGTCCCGCACAACTTCGCCCTCTACCGCAAGGGCCCGCCGGCCTCTGATCTCGTCGCCAAGACCGAGATCAATGAGGGAACCGTCGTTCAGGAGTTGAACGTCCCGGGCCTGCCGGCCGGATCGTATTACTACCGGTGCGACGTCCACTCCATCCAGATGACGGGCACCTTGAAGGTCACGTAGATGTCGTGCCCCGTGAGAGGGCGTCAAGGCCCTCCGGCGTCTCGCCGCCACTCGTTCGTCTCCGCCTGACCGAAGGTCGATGATCGACGTGGGTCGATCCCGGGCGCACCGCCGATCCGCCGCGAGGCACCCTCGTCGGGCGGTCACGGTGGTGGCGGTCGCCGCGGCGTTCACGTTCTCGGGTGCAGGACCCGCATCGGCCCACGCGTTCCTGGTCAGCGCGACGCCCCAGCCAGGCGATCGCCTGGACGCCAGCCCGTCGTCCATCACGCTGCGGTTCAGTGAACCGATCGCGGGAGGAGAGCGAATCGTCGTCAAGGCCGTCGACGGAAGTCGTGTTACGACCGGTCGGATCCAGCGACTCGAGGGCGGCCTCGTCGTCGAGGTTCCGCTTCCGCCGCTCCGGGACGGGGTGTACGTCGTCTCCTGGCAGGTCCTCGGCGCCGACGGAGACCTCTCGCTCGGCGAGTACGCCTTCGCCGTGGGCGACGCGGGGCGCCTCCCGGTCCTGCAACCTCAGGCCGGCGGCGATGTGAGCTGGCCGAGCGCGGCGGCGAGCTGGGTCCTTCTGATCGGCCTGTTCCTCGGGTTCGGCGGTCTCGCGAGCGAACGGTGCGTCTGGGTGCCGGTGGGAAGGAACCATGGGATCGACGTTCCACGTGCCCCGGTTGCCCCTCTCCTCGAGCTGGCTCTCTTGGGGGGTGCGGTGCAGCTCCTCCTGGTTGCTCGCGACGCGATCGGAGGCTCGGAGGAACTGACGGCACCCGCGTGGGCGGCCGTCCTGACGAGCCGGCCGGGGCTGCTGGCGACCGCGCAGGTCCTCCTGGTCGCCTACGGGCTCTGGCTGCTCGCCTTCAAGCGGACCCGCCCGTGGGCCCTGGTGCCGCTCGGACTGGCGGTGTCGGTCGCCGCCGTGCGCGGGCACGCGGGGACGACGCCGGACTGGTGGGCCGCCCCGGCCAACGTGGTCCATCTCCTCGCCGTAGCCCTGTGGATGGGCGGCCTGGCACACGTGATCCTGCTGGCGTGGCGGTTCCGCACCGATGAGGCGCGACCTGCCTTGATCCAGGGCATCCGGCGCTACTCCGGCCTCGCCCTCCTCCTCGTCGCGCTGGCCGTGGCGACGGGAGGCCTCGTTGCGCTGTCGCAGTTCACGGCCCCGACGCAGCTGATCCATACCACGTACGGACGCACTCTGCTGATCAAGCTCGTCCTCGTTTCCGCCGCTCTGGCGCTGGCGTATGCAGCTCGTCGGCGTGCCCTCGGAGCGAACCCCCGCCCTCGGGTAGAGCTGCTCCGCCGCCTCATCGGCCCCGAAGGAACGGCGCTCGTCGGGGCCGCGGCGGCGGCCGTCATCATGGCCAGCGCGGCGACCCCCCGGAGCGCGACCGCCACCGATCAACTCCTCGGCCCGCCCCCGCTGAGCGGTAGGGTCGAGCGTCTGGCCGGCGTGGCCGACGCCCTGGCCGTCTATCTGGGAGCCGGCCAGGAGCAGCTCCAGGTGCGCGTGCTGGTGCCGTCGGGTGAACCGGCGGCTGCTGACATCGAGATCCGGGGTCAGTCACCCGACGGACGAGATATCGCCATCGCCCCCCGCCCGTGCGGACCGGGCTGCGCGACCGTCGCGTTCCCCTGGCAAGCCGGCGTGACGCGGCTGGAGGTGACGGCCTCCTCGAGGGAATGGGGAACCGGCACGGTTCGCTTCGACGTCCCGTGGCCGCCAGGGCGGGAGGCGCCCGGGCTGCTGCGGCGGGTCGTGACAGCGATGAGCTCGGAGCCCCGGATCACGATGGTGGAGCGGGTTTCCAGCGGGTCGATCGGTTCAGCGGAGGCTACCTACTCGCTGACCGGGGCACAGTTCGTGGCAGAGGAGCTGTATGCGGCGGGCGGAGCGGTGGATATCCGCCCCGTGCCGTCCTCAACCGGCACCCGAGCGCTCACCCTCTACCTCCCGGGGTCGTCGATCTGGTACCGGCTGGATTTCGACGCTCAGTACCTGCTCCGCCGGGAGACGATCGTGAGCCCCGGCCACCTGATCCAACGCACGTTCACGTACGAGAGGGACGGAAGGCCTCCCGCATCTCGCTGATGGAACAGGGCCACATGGGTCACGGAGCACACCTTCGGAGTCGCCGACGGGGCCGAGTCTACTACGCCGCGTCGGAGTGGGGTCACACCGTCATCCTGGGACCGGACATCCGCCGCCTGCCGATCGTGCAACGCGGCTCGGCCCCGTATACTACGCGGCGTGATAGTCCTACGGTGCGTGGTAGCCGGCCTCTCCCCCCCATCCTGTGCCTAGCGAGATCTTCTACGGAGGCTCCGTGGTCGCGGCCGTCGTGGCCGGATCCATCGCGCTGTTCGCGCCGTGCTGCATCTCGGTGATGCTGCCGGCCTACTTCGCGAGCTCGTTCCACAACCGCCGGACGCTCGTCGCAATGACCTTCCTCTTCGCGGCCGGGGTGGCCACCGTCATCCTCCCCATCGCCATGGGCGCCCAGGCCTTCCGACGCCTGTTCACCGCCCAACACACCACGATCTACCTGGCGGGTGGTCTCCTCATGCTCGGGCTGGGCGTGTACACCCTGCTGGGCGGGCAGATGCACCTTCCCATGCCGGGGCAGCGCGCGGGCAGGCGGGCGGGGTCATTCGGCGTGTACTCGCTGGGCGTGTTCTCCGGCGTGGCCAGCTCGTGCTGCGCGCCCGTGCTCGCCGGCGTGATCGCCCTCTCCGGTGTGGCCTCGTCCTTCGGGCTGGCGTTGGGACTGGGGACGGCCTACGTGCTCGGAATGGTGGCCCCCCTCTTCGTCATCTCCCTCCTCTGGGAGCGGCGAGACTGGCGCTCGAGCCGGCTGTTCCGACCCAGGTCGTTCACGTGGCGCATCGGTCCGATCCGGCGCACCATCTCCGGAACGAACCTGGCGACCGGGATCCTGCTCTCCCTCATGGGGGCGGCCGCGGTATGGATCGCGTTCACGGGATCCGCGATGCCCGCCTCGGGCGGATGGATGGCCACGGTTGCGGCTCGGGTGCAGCACTACGGCCGCGTGATCGCGGACGCGCTCTCGTGGATCCCGAACTGGGCGGCACTACTTCTTCTCATCGGACTCGTCGGTCTGCTGGCCCGACGGGTGGTGCGGCAGGTGAAGGCGGAGCGCCCGAGCAACGGAAAAGCGGAACCACTATCCGACGCCGAGGAGGAGACCCTTGAGCAGCAAGACGCCTAAGGGAGCCGGGAGAACCAGGCCGAAGAGAGGCAAGAGGCCGGCACGTCGCTCGTCCGCGTCCTCCGTGGAGGCGAGGCTCGCAGAGAGCCGGCGCGGTTCTGGGCCTCGGCGGAGGAAGCGCGGCCTGACCGGTGGGATGAAGACCGGACTTGTGATCGGCTTGGCGGTCGTCGCGCTGGCGGCGATCTACGTCCTCAACAGGCCTGGTGGTTCGTCCCAGAGTGGGGACTACGCCTTCGCCGTCGGTAGCCCTGTACCCGGCGAAAAGGCCCCTCCCATCCGGCTCCCGTCCACCGACGGCGGCATGTTCGACCTAGCATCGCTGCGCGGCAAGAGGGTTCTGCTCTTCTTCCAAGAGGGCTTGATGTGCCAACCGTGCTGGGACCAGCTCAAGGACATCCAGTCGAACATCGATCAGTTCCGGCAGCTCGGCATCGACGAGACCGTGAGCATCACCACCGATCCTCTCGATGCCTTGAAGCAGAAGGTCGCCGACGAAGGGCTCAGCATCCCGGTGCTCTCGGATCCGAACCTTGCCGTCTCGGAGACCTACTCGGCGAACCAGTACGGGATGATGGGCACGAGCCGCGACGGCCATTCGTTCATCGTCGTCGGGCCGGACGGCACGATCGAGTGGCGCGCCGACTATGGGGGCGCGCCCGACTACACGATGTACGTGCCCGTGCCCAGCCTGATCGCCGACCTGCGGCAGGGCCTTCGAGGAACGGCGTAGCGGTGGAGATCTTGCTGCTCACCCGGGAGAGCTGCACTTTCTGCGATCAGGCCAAGGAGATCCTCGACCGCCTGACAGAGCGGTACGACGTCTCGGTTTCGACGGTCGACCTCAGCACGCCCGAAGGGCAGCGATTGGCCGATCAGGCAGGCGTGATGTTCCCGCCCGGGATCCTCATCGACGGCGAGGCTTTCTCCTACGGCCGGCCGTCCGAGCGGAAGCTCCGGCGGGAGATCGAGCGGAGGATTGGGGTCCGTGCCGGTTAGCAGGCGATCTGCCCGGAAGCGGAAGGCCCGCCGGCTGCCGCCTCCGCCGCCGGTCCCGGCCAAGCGCTCCCCTTCCGGGTGGCGCAGGGCCCTCGGATGGCCCCTCGTCGCGATCGGCGGGGTCCTCTTCTTCATGGGGCAGATCGGCGGCAGGACCGGCATCGTGCTCTTGCCCTTCGACCGGCATCACCTCTTCGAGCAGTTCGGCGGGGCCCTGATCGCCATTTTCGGGCTGATCCGCGCGACCTCCCAGCCGTCCTAGCCATCCGCCGCTGACGCACCCTACTACGAGTAGTAGTATTCCTGGGGAACGGAGGCTGACGGGGCATCGGGAGGCCCGAGCGCATGATCCGCGTTCTTGCGATCTCCACCGGGACCGTCGCCGCCCTGGTCGTCATCGCGGTGATCGACCTGTTCGCCATCGTCTTCGGGCTTTCGTTCGTGCGGGCCCGCCGGGCCGCCCGGGCCGAGGTGGCGGTCCCCGGCGCGCCGGCCGTCCGAGCCGAGGCCCCGCCCAAGGCGCCGAGGCCGGTGACCCGCCGCGAGTTCTTCCGGCGGTCCCTCCTCGTCTCCCTCGGGGTGTTCGCCGCCGAGTTCGGGGGCGCGACCCTGGCGTTTCTGTGGCCCAACCTGAAGGGCGGCTTCGGGGCGATCATCCCCGCCGGCAAGCTCGATGCGATCAGGAACGAGATCCGGTCCACGAACCAGCCCGTCTACTACGGGGCCGGACGGTTCTACATCGTCCCCTACGAGGGCAAGGCCACGGACAAGGTCGACTACGAGGCCGAGGGCCTGGCGGCTCAGGGCATCATGCCCCTGTACCAGCGGTGCGTGCACCTCGGGTGCCGGGTCCCGTTCTGCCAGCAGTCCCAGTGGTTCGAGTGCCCCTGCCACGGCTCGAAGTACAACCTGGCCGGCGAGTACGAGCTGGGGCCGGCGCCACGAAGCCTCGACCGGTTCAAGGTGACGATCACCGATGAGGGTGACGTGGTGGTGGACACGTCCGTCATCATCATCGGCCCGCCCCGCGGCACGAACACGATCGGCCAACCGCCGCAGGGCCCGTTCTGCGTGGCCGCAGGATAGAGGCTTCAGGGCTCACCGGCCCGCCAACCCGGTTGCACCCTACCTGAACAACGGGCAGCTGATGACCGTTCCGAGGCCCAAGAGATGGTGCGCCGCTGCCACTACGGCCAGCCCTGCAACGAACTGGGTGGAGAGGATCAGAGCGAGGAGCAAGAACATTCCAACTACACACGCCGCCCGCACCCACGTCGGGGATGCGGGGGCAGCGAGGAGGCGCCGTATCCTTGCTGGAAGGTCCGGTCCGTCACCGATCGAAAGAGCGCCATCACGGGCTCGGATTCTGGCAAGCGCGGCCCTGGAAAGCCCGCTCGCCACCGCGAGCCGGCTCCCGAGTCTCGCCGCGGCGTACTCATCCGCGGACTCCTCGACGGCCTGCTCTAGAGCATCGAGCGCGAGGCGGGCCGGGGGGAAGGGAGACATCGCGCGCGCCGTCGCCCGAGCGACACCGAGGAGGAGGTGATGGCTCGACTTGAGGTGTCCCTCCTCGTGCAGCACGACCGCTTGCCGTTCGTCTTCCTCTAGCGTATCGAGCAGCCCGCGCGTGATCACAACCAAGCCCCGACGACCGCCCACCGAGAAAGCCTCGGGATCATTGACGTCGAGCACGAACACGTCGCCGCGGGCAAGGCACCGCGTTGCCTCCCCGAACGTCATGCGCGCTCGTCGGGTGGCCAGGATCGAACCGCCGATCGCCCAAGTGAACCGGCCGAGCAGGAGGGCGAGGGCCAGACCAGCCAAGATCGAGGCAGGTCGGTGAAGCGGATGATGCCAGATGACCTGGAACGCTACAGTGCACGCCCTCCAGATTTCTCGGACGTTGTGAAGCACGAGAACCTCCGGAAGCAGGATCGCCGCAAGCAACGCGACAGTCGCCATGAGTGGACCCGTGAGCGCGAAGAACCCGAAGCGAACCCCCCACGCAGGGGGGATGGCTCGGAGTCGGCCGAAGGTGGACCCAAACACCGAGAGCACAAGGAAAGCCCCGAGAAGCAGCGAGAGTCTGGTCACCGCTTCTTCCGCCGGCGGGCCAACTCTTGCGCCAGCTGGATCAGCTCGGCTTCGTCCTTCTCTCTCATCCGCTCGACGAAGTGCGCTAGGGCCGCGCGCCGATCTTTGGAACGGACAAGGAGTTGGTGCATCAAGGTCGCCATATGCTCCGCCTGCGACGTGACAGGGGCGTACTCGTACGCACGCCCCTGCAACTTGCGCTCGACCAGCCCCTTCCTCCAGAGCCGGTCGAGGACCGTCATCACCGTCGTGTAGGCAAGAGGCGTCTTCCGGGTGAGCGCCGCGTGCACCTCCCGAACCGTGGCCGGCCTCCCGTTCCTCTGCCACAGGAACCGCATGATCTGGTCCTCGAGCTCTCCGAACGCCCTCAACTCGCCTCGCCCCAGCCTCCGGTTGAGCCAGTATAGAGTCGCCGCCGCAACAGGAGTCCCCTATCTACGACGGCTCCTAGTGCCTCCGAGGATGGTTGGGTAGGGAGCTGGCGCGATAGCGAGCCCAGCAGTCCGGGGCGGCCAACTGTCCCGGGTGGGGGCACAGCCCGTTCGTCCTGAACCACGCCTCGTCTCCAGCTCCCTCCCGTCGAACCGTGCATGCGATGTAGGGTAGGGAGCTGGCGCGGTGACGGGCCATCAGGGTCCGGGGTGGCCAACTGTCCCTGGTGGGGGCACAACCCCTTCTTCATCGGCCGTTCCGTCTCCAACTCCCCCCCGTCGAACGGCTCGTGAGGTTTTCCCTCAAGCCGCTCACCGAC
>JBOGVH010000043.1:0-3092 GCA_050695235.1 Actinomycetota bacterium | reverse complement strand
GTTCGCCGGCACGAGCTTCCGCTCCTCGTACATCCCCACGAACTTGCCGATGTCGTCTCGGGAGAAGCCGAAGCCCATCTGGGTCAGGTCGTTCGTGCCGAACGAGAAGAAGTCGGCCACCTCGGCGATCTCGCCGGCGGTCAGCGCCGCTCGCGGGACCTCGATCATCGTCCCCCACTCCAGATGCTCGATGCCCTGTCCCGACTGCTCAAGCACCTCCCCGGCGGCCGGCTCGAGCTCCTGGCGCATCTGCTCGAGCTCGGCCCTCGTAGCCACCAGCGGGATCATGATCTCGACCTTCGGATCGCCTCCCTCTGCTCTGACTGCTGTGGCCGCCTCCAGGATGGCTCGCACCTGCATGGCATACAGACCCGGCTTGACGATGCCCAGCCGCACGCCGCGGAGTCCCAGCATTGGGTTGGCTTCGTGGAGCTCGTTGACCTTCTTCAGGACCTGCTTCTTCTCATCGAGCGCCGGCCCGGTCTCGCCGCGTTCCTCCATCTTCGCCACCTCGACCGCCAGGTCCACCTGGTTGGGGAGGAACTCGTGGAGCGGCGGGTCCAGGAGCCGGACGGTCACGGGCAGCCCATCCATGGCCCTGAAGATGCCCACGAAATCGTTGCGCTGCAGCGGGAGAAGCTTGTCGTAGGCGGCCTCCTCCTCCTCGGATGTCTCGGCGAAGATCATCTGGCGAACGGCGTCCACCCGCTCCTCGCCCAGGAACATGTGCTCGGTCCGGCATAGGCCGATCCCCTCGGCACCGCGCTCGCGCGCGTTCGCGGACTGCTCGGGGGTGTCGGCATTCGCCCGTACGCGAAGCCGCCTGGCCGCATCAGCCAAGGCCATGATCCGCTCGAACGCCGTCCAGATCTCCTCCTCGCGGGCGGCGGGATCCCCGGCTCGAGCTCGCTCCAGGACCGACTCCTCGAGCGGAAGCTCGCCCACGTAGACGTTGCCGGTGAACCCGTCGATGGTGATGAGGTCGCCCTCCTTGACCATCGTCCCATCCACCCTGAACGAACGGGAGCCGATGTCGATCTTGATGGCGTCGGCTCCACACACCGCCGGGATACCCTCGCCCCGGGCCACCACGGCCGCGTGCGAGTTCGTCCCGCCGGCCGAGGTCAGGATGCCCTGCGACGCGATCATCCCGTGGTAATCGTCGGGCGTGGTCTCCCGGCGGACGAGGATCACCCGCTCGTCTCGCTTCGCCCATTCCTCCGCCTCGTCCGCGCTGAACACGACCTTGCCCGAGGCGGCGCCCGGCGACGCGTTCAGCCCTCGCGCGATGGGCTCCGCTTTCGCCGTGGACGACACGACCCGCTTGAACAGTTCCTCCAGCCGGTTGGCGTCGACCCGGAGCAGGGCCGTGTCCCCATCGATCGTGCCCTCGTCCAGCATGTCGTGGGCCATGACCCATTCGGCGAACGCGGTCCGCTTGCCGATCCGGGTCTGGAGGATCCACAGCCTGCCCTTCTCGATGGTGAACTCGATGTCGCACATGTCCCGGTAGTGCCGCTCCAGGGTGTCCATGACGTCCAAGAGCCGCTTGTACGAGACGGGGTCGTGGTGCTCGAGGTCGGTGAGGGGCAGCGTGTTCCGGATCCCGGCCACCACGTCCTCGCCCTGGGCGTTTGGGAGGTAGTCGCCGTACGGGCGCTTCTCGCCGGTCGCGGGATCACGGGTGAAGGCCACCCCGGTTCCCGAGTCCATCCCCCGGTTGCCGAACACCATGGCCACCACGTTGACGGCCGTCCCCAGATCGTCGGGGATCTTGTTCTGCCGCCGGTAGTCGACGGCCCGCTTCCCGTTCCAGGACTTGAACACCGCCTCGACGGCCAGCCGGAGCTGCTCTCGCGGGTCCTTCGGGAACTCCGCGCCCGTGTGCTCCTTGTAGATGTCCAGGAACTCCTCGACCAACTGTTTCAGGTCGTCGACGTCGAGATCCGTGTCCTGGGCGGTCGGGCCCTTCCGGTGCTTCGCCCGCTCGAGCGCGTCCTCGAAGGCCACACCGGAAACGCCCATGACGATCTTGCCGAACATCTGGATGAACCGGCGATAGGCGTCGTAGGCGAACCGCACGTCCCCCTCGGACTGCTTGGCCAGTCCATGGAGGGAGTCCTCGGTCAGCCCGAGGTTCAGGACCGTGTCCATCATCCCCGGCATGGAGAACTTGGCGCCGGAGCGAACCGACACGAGGAGCGGGTCCTCCGGGTCGCCGAGCTCCTTCCCCATGGCCTGCTCCAGGCGACGGAGGTGGGCCTCGACCTCCTCCATCAGCCCGTCGGGGAATGCCCCCTTCGCCAGGTAAGTCAGGCACGCTTCCGTGGTGATGGTGAACCCCGGAGGCACCGGGAGCCCCATGTTGGTCATCTCGGCGAGGTTGGCCCCCTTGCCGCCGAGGAGGTCCTTCATGTCCTTGTTGCCCTCGGAGAAATCGTGGACGTACTTGGTCATCGCCAGCCTCCGGCCGCGGCTCGGGTCCGAAGGGTCAAGTGTACGGAAGTCGGCGCTGAGGCCGTCCGTTCCGTCACGCCGCTGCGGCCTGCAGCGCTGCGAGCGTTGCCGCATCGGAGGCGAACAGCACCCGCACGGCCTGTCCCTCGACGGGGATGAGGCTCGCGGAACGCCCCTCACGCGACCCGAGCCACTGCCGCGTCGCCGAGGCGAACTCAGCCGCGTCCCGTGACCCGTCCCATACCGTCGAGAGCACGAGCGCCACGTGCTCGCCGTCGGACCAGGCCCGGTACGTGCCGCCGTCCCACCCCGCGGCCGCGGCTTCGGACGTGATGGGCGGGAGTCGGAGGCCGAGCATGATCGACAGGAACGCCTCCCCTACCCCCATGACGTCGAGGTCTGTCCATCCCGGGCCGAGCTCCGGCCCCAGGTCTCCCACGTTCACCGGTGTGGGCGCGTCGTTCGGGTACCGCTCGGGGTGGATGACCTGCTCGGTTGAGACGGGAAAGCTCTCCATGGCGCTGTCGATGGCCTCGGTGCCTCCGCGCCGGTCCATGGCCTCGATGAACGACAGCCCCGCCGTGTACGGCCAGGTCTGGAGCTCCACCACGAACGGGGGGATGCCTGTCGTGGAC
>JBOGVH010000042.1:0-2946 GCA_050695235.1 Actinomycetota bacterium | reverse complement strand
GTGTACCAGGACCTCGCGATGATCCCCCTCATGTCGATCTGGCGGAACTTCTTCCTCGGATCGGAACCGACGAAAGGCTGGGGTCCGTTCAGGCGGTACGACGTGGAACGCGCGCGGGCGACCACGCGCGAAGAGATGGGGAAGATGGGGATCGACATCCGCGACCCGGATCAGGCGGTCGGCACGCTCTCCGGCGGCGAGCGCCAGTCGGTGGCGATCGCCCGCGCCGTTCACTTCGGCGCCAAGGTGCTCATCCTGGACGAGCCGACGGCCTCCCTGGGGGTCAAGCAGGCCGGGGTGGTGCTCCGGTACATCGTCCAGGCCAAGCAGCGAGGCATCGGGGTCATCTTCATCTCGCACAACCCGCACCACGCCTACCCGGTCGGCGACCATTTCGTGATCCTCCGGCGGGGGCAGGTCTACGGGGACTTCGCGAGGGAGGAGATCGCCCTCGAGGGCCTGGTGCAGATGATGGCGGGAGGCGAGGAGCTGGAGAACCTGGCCCACGAGCTCGAGCGGGCCGCGGCCGGGGGCACCGCCGCCGAGGACCTTCGCAAGGCCGCGGCGTTGCTGGAGGCCGAGACCGGGAGGCGCGAGGACCGCGAGCCATCCCCCGGACCGGCCCCCGGTCCCGGCGGCTGAGGTGCCGGAGGCCTTCGACGTCCTCACCATGGGGCGGGTCGGGGTGGACCTGTACCCCGAGCAGAGCGGGGTCCATCTCGCCGACATCCGCACGTTCGCCAAGTCCCTGGGTGGGAGTCCCACGAACGTGGCGGTGGGGACGGCGCGCTACGGGCACCGGGCCGGGGTGATCACGAAGGTCGGCGACGATGGCTTCGGGGCCTATGTGAGGTCGGCGCTTCGCTCCTTCGGGGTCGACGACCGCTACGTGGGCACCGACCCGGAGCTTCGGACCCCGATCGTCTTCTGCGAGCTCTTCCCGCCGGACTCCTTCCCCCTGCTCTTCTACCGGGAGCCGAAGGCGCCCGACATGAACCTGACCCCGGACGACCTCGACCTCGACGCCATCCGAGGGGCCAGGATCTTCTGGACCACCGGGACCGGCCTCTCGGACGAGCCCAGCCGGTCCGCGACGACCACCGCCCTGGAGGCCCGGGGACGCTCGCGCATCACCGTCCACGACCTGGATTTCCGTCCCTCGTTCTGGCCTGCGCCGGTGGAGGCCGGGGATCGGCAGCGCCGGGCCTTGGAGCACGCGACGGTGGCCGTCGGCAACCGGGAGGAAGCCACGATCGTCGTCGGAGAAGGCGAGGCGGAAGCCCAGGCCGAACGGTTGCTCGCACTGGGCCTGGAGTTGGCGGTGGTGAAGCTAGGACCCGACGGTGTGCTGGTGGCATGGGAAGGCGGGATGGCACGGATCCCGCCGGTGCCGGTCGACGTGGTGAACGGGCTGGGTGCGGGGGATGCGTTCGGCGCGGCGCTCTGCCATGGCCTCCTGGACGGATGGGAGATCGTCACGACGATCAGGTTCGCCAACGCGGCCGGCGCGTACGTCGCCACCCAGCTGGCATGCGCCGACGCCATGCCGGACGAGGACCAGGTGCGCGCACTCATGGACCATGCCTGAGGTCGCGCCGGGCCCACGCCCGGAGCAGTGCGACGGATCTCGGGAGGATCAACACCGTCGGATGGGCGGGCGGGCCCAACACCACCCGGACGACCGCCTCGGCGAACTGCTCGGACGGTGTGATCTCCCACGACCTTCCCTCGAACCAGGACGCGGAGGGCGGAAGCGCCTGGGCCACCAGGAAGGGGACTCGAACATCGTGGTGCTCCGGGCAGGTGAACTCCATGTGGTGCGCGAACTCGTGGACCAGCGAGTCCCGCAGGTTCGGAGCGGTCCCCGGGATGCGGACCATGACCAGTCGCCGGACGGGGTCGTACGAGCCCCGGTCGTCGAGCTCCCACGCCCCCTGAACCGATACGGGGGCAAGGCAGCTCCGGCGAGCGGGGAACGCCTCGACGAACCGATCCCATGTCGCCACGATGAGTGCTCGCAGGTCGTCCGGGGACGCTCCCGTGATCATCAGGTCCTGGACGCGCGCGGTGCCGCTCGGGATGACCAGGGCGAACAGGAGCAGGAGGGCCGGGACCCGTCTCACCGCGTCCCGAGGGTACCCGCCCCGCCCCCCGGCCGTGGCGGGGGGTTCGGGTGGTGAGTGAGCTGCTCCGCCCCGCCGGTACGCTGGCCGACGGGCCCGACCCGGTGATCCTCACCCCGGACGCTGCCGGGTGGGGGTACGCGGCCCTGCGCGTGATCACCCTCGCGCCGGGCGAGCGGCGAGTGGTCACCCTCGAGGGATTCGAGGCCGCCCTCCTCCCACTCTCCGGCTCGTGCCGAGTCGAGGTCGGATCGCATGCATTCGAGCTCCACGGGCGCGCCGACGTCTTCTCCCGTGTCAGCGACTTCGTCTACGTTCCGCACGGGACCGAGGCCGTCCTCACCAGTCACGGTGGTGGCGAATTCGCGTTCCCCACGGCGCGGGCCGAGCGGCGACTGGAACCCGCCTACGTGCCGGCCCGAGCCGTTGCGGTTGAGGTCCGGGGAGGCGGGGCCGCCACCCGGCAGGTGAACAACTTCATGTCGGCGGACGCCTTCGAGGCGGAGCGGCTCATCGCGGTCGAGGTGCTCACACCGGACGGGAACTGGTCGTCGTTCCCACCCCACAAACACGACGAGCGCACCGATCGCGAGGTGCCGTTGGAGGAAATCTACTACTTCCGGATCCGGGGTGACGGTGGGTTCGGTATGCACCGGACGTACACCGCGGACGGCGACATCGACGTCACCGTGACGGTCCGTGACGGGGACGTGTTCCTGATCCCCAGGGGCTATCACGGGCCAAGCGTGGCCCCACCCGGCCACACGATGTACTACCTGAACGTCATGGCCGGGCCGGCCGAGCGCGCATGGCAGGTGTGCAC
>JBOGVH010000041.1:0-6644 GCA_050695235.1 Actinomycetota bacterium | reverse complement strand
CAGGGCCAGCTGGCCCTCTCCCGGCCCGATCGAGGTCGGCGGCGCCATGTTGGCGGTCGGCGGCTGGCCGGCACCGCCACCCCCACCGTCGCCTCCTTCGTCTCCTCCGCCACAGGCAGCGGTGAGGAGCACCAATACGGCTCCCACCGTCGCCACCACCGGCCAGCGACCCGTTCCCATCCGCGTGCGTGTCATGCACCCACCCCCTCTTTCTGCGGTCGTCCTCCGGTCTCCTGCCGTACGGTCACCGTCTGATCCGGCCTCCACGCCAGGCGAACCCGCCGCCCCTTGGCCTGGAGCACCTGGTCGGCCGACTCGAAGTTCTGGCTGATCACCGCGAGCTCACCGCCGTCGTCGAGCTCGACCACATAGCGGGTCACCATCCCGACGTAGACGACGTCGCGGACCTTTCCCCCTTCGACGTGCGCCCCCGGTTCCGGCGCCTCGCCCTCGCCCAACATCCGGATCTTCTCGGGACGAACGGTGAAATGGCGTCCACCCCGTTCCAGGAGGTTGGAGACGCCGATGAAGCCGGCCACGAAGTCCGTGGCAGGTTGCTCGTATACCTCGACCGGGGTCCCGACCTGTTCGACTCGCCCGGCGTTGATGACGGCGAGGCGGTCGCTCATGGTCAGCGCCTCCTCCTGGTCGTGGGTCACGTAGATGAACGTCAGACCCACCTGCTGCTGGATCTGCTTCAGCTCGGTCTGCATGGCCTGGCGGAGCTTGAGGTCGAGCGCCCCGAGCGGCTCGTCCAGAAGCAGCACCTTCGGCCGGTTCACCAATGCCCGGGCCAACGCGACGCGCTGGCGCTGGCCGCCCGAGAGCTGGACGGGCTTCCGCCGGTCGAAACCCTCCAGACGAACCATACGCAGGGCATCGGCCATCCGCCTCGCTCGTTCATCCCGGGGGACCTTCTTCACCCGCAGGCCGTACTCGACGTTCTCCCCCACCGTCATGTGCGGGAACAACGCGTAGTCCTGGAACACCGTGTTCACGTCCCGCTCGTACGGGGGGAGGTTGGATACGTCCTTGCCGCCGAGCCACACCCGCCCCTCGGTGGGAGCCTCGAACCCCGCGATCATGCGCAGGCAGGTGGTCTTGCCCGAACCCGATGGTCCGAGCATCGAGAAGAACTCGCCTTCCCGCACATCGACATCGATGCCGTCGACGGCGACGACCTCACCGAAGCGCTTGCGAACCCCCTGCAGCCGGACGGCGGCCAAGCCTCCTCGTGGGGCCTGGACCTCGTAAACCTTCGCCTGCGGTTGCGCCAAACCCCCTCCGAAACGTGCCGGGACGCGTGCCATCTTGACCGGGAGAGGTCGCAGGGGCAAGGGACCGGCTGTTCAGAGCCTCGGACAGCCCTCGCACGATGTCGCGGACAACACGGGGGCCTCCCTCGATCAACCCCGTGTACACCTGGACGGTCGTGGCGCCCGCCTCGAGGCAGGCCAACGCATCCGCAGCTGAGAAGACGCCACCACATGCGTTGATGGGGAGCGCCCCCCCGGTCGCCGTCCGGACGGCCTCGACGATCCGTACCGTGTCGGGGAACAGCTCGCGGCCGGAGAGCCCGCCGGCCCCCACCGAGAGGTGCCGGTCGGACACGGGCCGGGTGTTGGAACAGGTGAGGCCGTCGGCGCCGCCGTCCTCCGCGATGCGCGCGAGCGCCAGCACCGCCTCGCGCTCGACGTCGCTCCGGAAGGGCGGAAGCTTCACGAACAGCGGCCTGGTTCGCCGCGCTCCGAGCTCCCGCATGAGCAAGGCCAGGTGGGCCTCGTTGTCCCGGTCCCGGCCCCACGAGACGTTGGGGCAGCTCGCGTTGAGCTCGACCCCATCGACGTGGGCCTCGAGCAGGGCATGGGTGACGATGACCTCGTCGGGGCCCTGGTCGGCGATGCTCGCCAATCGCGGCCCGGGTCGAGGGGTTCGGGACAGGGTTCGCGCGGCCGCCTCGGCCCCCGGATTGGGCAGGCCCATGGCGTTCGTCATCGATCCCCGCCTCGGATACCGGGCGATCCGGGGCTTGGGGTTCCCCGCACGCGGATCGCGGGTGATCGTCCCGCCGATCACGTACCCGAACCCCAGACGCCCCAGTGCATCCAGGTGACGGCAGGACTTGTCGAATCCCGCCGCCAGGCCGACCGGGTTCGACAGCTCGATCCCGGCGAGCGAGGTGCGGAGCGCCGGATCCTTCGGCGTGCCGCCGATCCGCTCCCACGGCAGGGCGAGAGAAAGGATGGACTGCGCCAGTCGATGGGCGGCCTCCGGCGGGAGCGAGGAGAACAGGGGGCGGACCACCGCCCGGTACAGGCCCATCGGACGCCTATGCTACCCGCGATGTCCGACGACCTCGCGGAGCGGCTTCTCGCGGCGTCCGAGCTCCACGGGGACTTCGTCCTGTCCTCCGGCAAGCGCTCGCGGGTCTACTTCGACAAGTTCCGGTTCCTCACCGATCCGCCACTCCTGAAGGAGCTGGCAGGCGAGGTGGCGGCGCTGCTCCCGGAGGGCATCACGCACCTGGCCGCGCCCGAGGGAGCGGCCACGCTCCTCGTCGCGGCCGTCGCGCTCCAGACCCACCTGCCGCTGGCCGTGGTACGCAAGGAGCCGAAGCCCTACGGGACGATGTCGCAGGTGGAGGGGCAGGCCCCGCCGGGGTCGCAGGTCGGCCTGATCGAGGACGTCTCCACGACCGGCACGCAGGTGCTTCGGGCGGCCGGGGCGCTGGAGGCGGCGGGGTGCCAGATCGGGATCGTCGTCCTGGCGATCGACCGGGGCGGCGGGGCTCGCCTGCGCGAGGCGGGGTACTGGGTGAAGGCGGTCGTGGAGGTCGGCGACGGGGCTGGGCCTGCAGGCGACGAGGGCGCGCTCTAGCTGGAAACGATCTCGGCGGAGCCGCTGGACGGAAGCACGCACCGCCACACCCGCAGCCGCCACAACAACCTGCTGCCCCGGGCATGAAGGTCGAGGATCCCTTCCTTCATCATCCGGGCCACGGCCTTCGACTTGGCCACGACCTCGGGTAGCGGAAGCTCGCGCGACACGATGGCCTGCAGATTGGCGGCACCGAAGATCCGCCGGGCCACTTCCAGGATCCGGTTCTCCGCCTGGATCGTTCCCGTCGGGAGGTACAGGCGGCCCCCGGGGGCCAGGCACTCGGTCTCCCGGAGACTCTCGAGCATCGCCGCCGGAAGCTCGGCCCCCGTCGGTCCGCCGGCTCGGCCGTCCGGGAACCACCCGGAGACCCGTGCGATCTCGTCGGGGATCCCCGAGACGTCGCCGATGATGACATCGGCCTGCTGGCCCCGGACCGGCTCGAGGAGGTCCCCGACCCGGAACTCCATCCGGCCCTTCAGCCCCAGGCGTTCGGCGTTGTCCTCGGCCGCCTCGATCGCCGGCTCGGAGAGGTCGCACCCGATCACCTTCCCCGCGCCGAGCCGGGCGGCCACGAAGGAGAGCACCCCGCTGCCGCAACCGACGTCGATCACGGTGTCGCCCGGAGCGATCTCGAGGGCCTCGGCGATCGAGCGGCTCGTATGGCTCGGAGCGAACACGCCTGGATTGACCCGGATGGTGAACGGGCCGGTTCGGCCCCTCCACTCCATCTCCTGGGGGGCCCCGTCCGAGCTGGAGGAGGTCATGTCCCGTCTAATGGTGCGCAGACCGGGGAGCGGCAGTCAACCGGCGCTCAGACCCGGGGAGCGGTGAACTCGGCATCCTCACCAGGCTCGATCTCGCCTCGCTCGACCGCCGATGCGAGGTCCTCTGCCCTGCGGCTCACCTCGGCGGTGTCCACGCCGAAGTGGCCCGTGGGGTATCGGGCGATCCGCCGGGCGGCTCGCCGCAGGAGCTGCGCCGTGCCGTGTGCATTCCCCCGTAACAGGTGGACGTATCCCGCCCCCAGCTGCGACAGGCCCTTGAAGAACTCGGCATCACCGGTGTCCCGAGCCTGCTTCCATGCCGTCTCCCAGGCCTCGTGGGCGGGAAAGAACCTTCCGGCGTTGAAGTGCTCGCGGCCCAGGCGATGGTTCTCCTCCAGCGGGAGCTTGTCGAAGTCCTCCAAGTCCAGCTGGTTCTCGGCATCCCACGACTGAGGCCGGCCGAGCTCGTCTCGGGGACGCCTCGGCTTGTTGCGCGTGGGCGTGGGCCGCCCGGTCTTGCCCTGTGCCTCAGGTCGCATGGAGCCATCGTAGCCCGGCCGCTCGCAAGCGCACGGGCCGGTCGCGTGGCGTGCACTGATGCCTTTCGGCCGATACCCTGAATGAAGCCCTTCCGGGGAGCTGAATGCCCGTGGCAACCAGCACCGAGATCCAACAGACGCCGGCCCCAGGCGAAGGACCCCCTCCCGCCCCCGCGGAGGCTGGATCAGAACGGATGCCGCCGTGGATCCCCCGGCTGCTCCTCCTCGTCGTGTTCACCGCCTTCGCGGCGTACGCCGCCCTCCTCCTCGTCCGCAAGCTCCGGGACGTCATCTTCTGGCTCATCACTGCATTGTTCCTGTCCTTCGCGCTGGAGCCCGCGGTGAACTGGTTGGTGAAGAGGCGCGGATGGCCGAGGGGCGCCGCGACGGGCGTCGTGCTGTTCGGGCTGGCGGCCATCCTCCTCGTCACGGTCGCCGCCATGGTGCCGCTCGTCATCGACCAGGTGCAGCAATTGGTCACGAGGGTGCCCGGTTGGCTGGAGGAGGCGAGCGTCTACACCAAGCGATGGTTCAATATCGAGCTCACGGGCAGCGAGATCCTGGATCAGCTTCGGAACGCGGACGTTGCCGTGAGCCGTATCGCCACGAGCCTGGCCTCGGTGGGCGCGTTCATGCTCGGCCTGCTGTTCCAGGTCCTCACGATCGGGCTGTTCACCTTCTACCTGGTGGCCGACGGCCCCCGGGTGCGGCGCGCCGTGTGCTCGGTCCTTCCGCCCCGGCGCCAGCGCGAGATCCTGGACGCGTGGGAGATCGCGATCGACAAGACCGGTGGATTCCTGTATTCGCGCCTGTTGCTCGCCGCGATCTCGGCGTTCTTCGCCTTCATCGCGCTGATGCTCCTTGGTGTGCCCTTCGCCCTTCCGTTGGCACTGTGGATGGGTCTCGTATCGCAGTTCATCCCCGTGGTCGGGACGTACATCGGCGCTGCGGTCCCGCTCCTCGTGGTGTTGCTGTCCGACCCGTGGTCCGCGCTCATCTTCCTGATCTACGTGGTCGTGTACCAGCAGATCGAGAACTACCTGCTGAGTCCTCGGATCACCGCCCGGACCATGCAGCTACATCCGGCGGTGGCCTTCTTCGCCGCGCTTGCCGGTGCCGCGATCTCCGGAATCCTGGGGGCCTTCATGGCGCTTCCCGCGGCCGCCGTCATCCAGGCCACCGTGTCGAGCTATCTGACCCGCCACGAGGTCGTCGAGACCAGGCTCACGATGCAGCCCGACCCAGACGTGCCTTCTGAGATCGGCATGAGCAGCCGACGACCCTCCCTCCTCTCCTGGATCAGGCGACGGGGAGATCCGGCGGAACCCTGAGCACTCGCCCAGTGGAACCGACCCTGATCACGCTCGTCCCCCACACGCACTGGGACCGGGAGTGGTACGCGCCGTTCGATGAGTTCCGCGGGCGCCTGGTGGCGATGATGGACACGCTGATCGAGTTGGGAAACGCCGGGTTCCCACACTTCCACCTCGACGGACAGACCGCGATGATCGACGACTACCTGGCCGTCCGCCCGGAACGCGAGGCCGATATCCGGCGCCTGGCCGAGGGTGGACGGCTCTCCGCGGGGCCGTGGGTGACCCAGATGGACGAGTTCCTCGTCTCCGGCGAGTCGCACATCCGCAACCTGGAGCGAGGGCTGGCACGCGCTGGAGAGCTCGGTCGTGCGCTCAGGGTGGGATACCTGCCCGACCAGTTCGGCCATGTCGGACAGATGCCGCAGATCCTGTCCCACGAAGGGATCGACCGGGCGGTGGTGTGGCGTGGAGTGCCGAAGGAGATCGACCGAACCCAGTTCTGGTGGGAGGCCCCGGACGGGAGCCGCGTGCTCACCGAGTATCTCGCGTTCGGGTATTCGCTCGGGTGGGACATCGAACAGCAGCAGGATCCCGGGGAGTTGGCGGCTTCCTTGCGACGCAAGGCCGAGCACGTGGCGCCGTTCCTGGCGTCCGAGCGGATGCTCATCACCGTTGGCGCCGATCACACGGGGCCGGACGCCACGCTCCCGGAGCGGCTGGCCATCGCGGATGACCACCTCCCGGGGATGACGGTTCGGATCGGCTCCCTCTCCGATCATCTGGACGCCCGCGCGGACGACGGTTTGCCCTCGTGGCGGGGCGAGCTCCGCTCGTCGGCACGCGCGCACCTCCTCCCGAACGTGTATTCGGCCCGCACGCACCAGAAGCGCGAGCGCGGCGGGGTGGAGGCACTGATCGAGCGGTACGCCGAGCCGCTCGCGGCCCTGGTCCCGGGGTTCGACTGGCCGGCCGAGGAGTTGGATCGGGCGTGGACACTTTTGCTGTGGAACGGGGCGCACGACTCGGTCTGCGGATGCTCGCACGACCAGGTGGCTCGCGATGTGGATGCGCGATACGCGGAGGCGCGGGCCATCGGGGAGACGATCATCGCGCGGGCGCTCGAGGGGCTTGGGTCGGCCATGGCC
>JBOGVH010000040.1:0-11070 GCA_050695235.1 Actinomycetota bacterium | reverse complement strand
CCCCTACACCGGGCGGGCGTGGCGGTGGTGGGGCTCGACCTGTCTCGGCCGATGCTGGCCAAGCTGGTGGAGAAGGCGGGTGGCGCCATCCCCTTCCCGCTCGTCCTGGCCGACGCCACCCGGATGCCGTTCCGCGAGGGTGCCTTCGGCAGCGCCGTCGTCCGGTGGGTGCTCCCTCGTCCCCGCGTGGCACCGGCTCGTCGAGGAGCTGGTTCGCGTCGTCGGCCCCGGTGGAACCGCGCTCGTGAACCTCGGCGGGTTCAAGGACACGTGGGGGCTCGTCGACCGGTTCCTGGAGCTCGTCGGAGGCGTCCCCTTCGCGGTGGGGCTCGACCCCAGGGATCCGGCCGCGCTCGACCGCGAGTTCGAGTGCTACGGGGCACGGGCGCGCGTGCTGCCGCCGATCGCGACCCACGACGACACCACCGTCGGGCAGTTCCTGGACGAGATGGGCGCCGGCATGCACTCCTGGACATGGCGGGTCCCAGACGACGTCCGGCGCCGCGTCGTCCCCGAGCTCCGGACATGAGCGTCGGGGCGATTCGGCTCGTTGGAGCGGCCGGTGGAGCCCGACCTCCAGATCCTGTGGCGAGCGTACGACCTGCCGTGACCCGGCCGCCGTCCGCGCCGCCGAGCCGATATCCTGTCGAGGCCGCGCCGGTCGCCCGGAGTCGGCCGGTCCGCATCACGCGAAGGAGGAGCTGATGCCCATCACGCCCGTCGGGAAGGTCTGGATGGACGGGGACATGGTGGACTGGGGCGACGCCAAGGTGCACGTCCTCTCCCACGCCATGCATTACGGCAGTGGCGTGTTCGAGGGCATCCGGTGCTACGAGACCGCGCGCGGCTCGGCCGTGTGGCAGCTCGACGAGCATCTCAAGCGGCTGTTCCGGTCGGCGAAGCTCTATCACCTCGACATACCGTTCTCCGCCGAGGCGCTCTCGGAGGCGGTGAAGGAGACCATCCGGGCGAACGAGCTGTCGGCGTGCTACGTCCGGCCCCTGGTGTTCCGGGGCTACGGCGAGATGGGCGTGAACCCGCTGAGCGCGCCGGTGAACGTGGTGATCGCCGTGTGGCCGTGGGGCGCCTACCTCGGCGAGGAGGGGCTCGAACAGGGCGTGCGGGTCAAGATCTCATCGTGGAGGCGCAACGATCAGAACTCGCTGCCGGCAGCGGCCAAGGCCACGGGGCAGTACATCAACGGGGTCCTGGCCAAGATTGAAGCCATCAAAGCTGGGTACGACGAGGCAATCATGCTGAACCAGATGGGCTACATCACCGACGGCACGGGCGAGAACGTCTTCATCGTCCGCCAGGGCGTCCTGCTCACCCCTCCCACCCAGTCCGGCTGCCTCGACGGCATCACCAGAGCCACCGTCATGTCGATCGCCGGTGACCTCGGCTACGAGGTGCGCGAGGAGAACCTGGTCCGCACGGACATGTACAACGCCGATGAGGCCTTCTTCACCGGGACGGCCGCCGAGGTCACGCCGGTGCGGGAGGTGGACGATCGCGTCGTGGGGGAGGGGACCCGAGGGCCGATCACGAAGGAGATCCAGGGAACGTTCTTCGCTGCGACCAAGGGAGAGATCGAGCAGTACGCCTCCTGGCTCGCCCCGGTGCTGTGAGCAGGACGGGCGGAGGCGAGTCGACGTACCGCCTGCCTCGGACCGTCATACCCTCCCGCTACGAGCTCGCGATCGAGCCCGACCTGGCCGCGGGGACCTTCCGCGGCGCCGAGGACATCCGGATCACGGTGCGCGAACCCGTCAGAGAGATCGTGCTGAACGCGGTGGACCTCCGGGTCGAGGACGGCCGGCTGACCAACGGCAACGGCACCAAGGTCGACGTTTCTGAGATCTCGCTCGACCGGGCGAACGAGCGTGCGCGCGTCCTGCTCGCCGAACCCGCTCCGCCCGGTGAGTGGACGCTGCACCTGGAGTACACCGGGGTCCTGAACGAGCGGCTGGTGGGGTTCTATCCCTCGACCTACACCGACGCCGAGGGCCGGACCCGGACCATCGCCACGACCCACTTCGAGGCGGCCGACGCACGGCGAGCGTTCCCCTGCTGGGACGAGCCCGACCTGAAGGCCGTGTTCTCGGTGACGCTGGTCGTGGAGGAGGGGCTGGTCGCGCTGTCCAACACGCCGGAGGTGGGCCGGGAGCCGTCGGGGGATCGCAAGGTGGCCGTCCGATTCGACGACACGATCCCCATGTCGACGTACCTCGTCGCGTGGGTCGTGGGGCCGCTCGAGCTGACCGAGGCGGTGGACGTCGACGGCGTTCCGCTGCGGGTGGCGCACGTCCCCGGCAAGGGGCACCTGGTGGACTTCGCCATCGAGTCCGGGGCATTCTCGCTCCGGTTCTTCACCGACTACTACGGGATCCCGTATCCGGAGAAGAAGGTCGATTTCGTGGCCCTGCCGGACTTCGCCGCCGGCGCCATGGAGAACCTGGGGCTGATCACCTACCGGGAATCGCTGCTCCTGGTCGAGCCCTCCCAGTCCACCCAGCAGGAGCTCCTGGCGGTGGCCGACGTCGTGGCCCACGAGCTCGCCCACATGTGGTTCGGCGACCTGGTCACGATGCGGTGGTGGAACGGCATCTGGCTGAACGAGGCGTTCGCCACGTTCATGGCCAACCTTGCGGTGGATGCGTTCCGGCCGGACTGGGACCGGTGGGGATCCTTCCGCCGGGTCTGTTCCACGGCCCTGGAGATCGACGCGCTGGACAGCACGCGCCCCATCGAGTATCCGGTCAATTCGCCCGACGACGCATCCGACATGTTCGACTCGCTCACCTACACGAAGGGCGCCGCCGTCCTCCGGATGCTCGAGCGGTATCTCGGTCCCGGACGATTCCGGGACGGGATCCGCCGCTATCTGAAGGATCACGAGTTCGGCAACACCGAAACCTCCGACCTGTGGGACTCGATCGAGGCCGCCACCGAGGAGCCGGTCCGCCGGATCATGGACACCTGGATATGGCAGGGCGGATACCCGCTCGTCACGGTGCGGGAGAATACAGACGCGCTCTCGTTCGCCCAGGAACGGTTCCGCTACGACGGCGGCGACGACGGGACGCGCTGGGAGGTCCCGTTGCTCGCCCGCGAGTCCTCCGGCCGGGACGGAGAGGTTCGGGCCATCCTGGTCGAGCCGGCGGGAGCCGAGCTCCCCCGTCTGGCGCGCGACCCGGTCGTGGTGGCGAACGCAGAGGGGGCCAGCTTCCTCCGGGTCGGGTACGAGGGTGCGCTCAGGGAGCGGGTCTGGACCCATGCCCTCGAGGTCCTGGCCGCGATCGAACGGTTCGGGCTGGTGGACGACACGTGGGCGGAAGCGGTGGCCGGCGGTGTTCCCGCTGCCGAGTACCTCGAGCTGGTCCGAGGGCTGACGGGGGAGAGCGACCTCCACGTGTGGCAGACGGTCGTGACCACCATGGGATGGTTCGACCGGTTCGTCGAGGCTGAGGCTCGCCAGGGACTTCGCCGGTACGTCCGGGACCTGGCGCGTCCTGCGTTCGACCGGCTCGGGTGGGAGACCGGACCGGACGAGCCCGACCTGTCGAGGTCGCTCCGGGGCACCCTGGTCTCCGCCCTCGCCATCCTCGGCGGCGACGCCGACGTCTCGGCGAGAGCTCGGGAGCTCGAGGCGGAGGCCCGAGCCAACGAGCCCGTGGACGCCTCGCTGGCGGCCGCCTCGGTCGCCGTCGTCGCGGCCACCGGCGATGCCGATGACTTCGAGCGGTTCCTGGCCCGATCGAAGGACGCGCCCACGCCCCAAGAGCAACTCCGGTATCTGTACGCGCTGGCCGACTTCAGGCACCCCGACCTCATCAACCGAGCCCTGGACCTCGCGCTGAGCGACGAGGTCCGGTCCCAGAACGCGCCGTTCCTCCTGGGCAGGGCGATGGCCAACCGCGACGTGGGGGATCGGGCGTGGCGGTTCGTCAAGGAGCATTGGGAGGAGGTCAACCGGCGGCTGCCTCCGAATACGATCATCTACCTCGCTGACGGCGTGCGGTTCCTGACCACGCCCGAGCAGGAGGCCGATGCGCAAGCGTTCTTCGACGAGCACGACATCCCCCAGGCGAGGAAGATGCTCAAGCAGGTGCTCGAGCGGCAGCGGATCAACGTGGCGTTCCGCCGCCGCGTGGAGCCCCAGCTCGCCGCGTTCTTCGGCTGACGGGGCACGGCATGGCGAACGTCTCGACGATCGAAGGGATCAGGGTCTCCGCCGACCACTGGATCGGTGGTTCCCGGGTCCCCTCGCCGGAGATGTTCCTGGACCTCTCCCCGATCGACCTGGAGACGCTGGCCATGGTGGCCCGCGGCGGGAAGAAGGAGGCCGACGCCGCCGTCGCGGCCGCCCGCGACGCCTTCCCCGGCTGGGCGGCGACGGAGCCCAAACAGCGCTCGGCGATCCTCCACCGCGTCGGCGAGCTCGTCGAGGCCCAGGTGCCCCAGCTCGCCGTGGTCGAGACCATCGACAACGGCTCGCTCCTGCGCTCGATGCAGCGGAGCGTCATGCCCCGGGTGGCCCGCAACTTCCACTTCTTCGCCGACCAGCTCCTGGCGCTGCACGAGGACGACCTGGAGATGGGGGAGCATCGTAGTCGCGTCGAGTGGGACCCGGCCGGCGTCACCGTCGTGATCACGCCGTGGAACGCCCCGCTCATGCTCGGGACCTGGCGCCTGGCACCGGCGCTCGCCGCGGGGAACACGGTGGTCTTCAAGCCCCCGGAGTGGGCACCGCTGACGGCCTCCATGCTGTGCGACATCGCCCGGGAGGCCGGGATGCCCGACGGTGTCCTGAACGTGGTGCAGGGGATCGGCGAGGAGGTCGGCGCGGCGCTCGTCGCCCACCCGAACATCGACCGCATCGCGTTCACCGGTTCCGTCGAGACCGGCAAGCTGGTATCTGCGGCCGCGGCACCCCACCTCACACCGGTGTCGCTCGAGCTCGGGGGCAAGGCCCCGTTCCTGATCTTCGCCGACGCCGATCTCGATGCCGCGCTCGACCAAGCAGTGAACCAGTACGACAATGCGGGCCAGGTGTGCCTAGCCGGCACGCGGCTGCTGGTCGAGCGGGCCATCCACGACGAGTTCCTCGACCGGTTCGTCGAGAAGGCGTCGGCGCTGAGGCAGGGCGACCCGCGCCTCCCCGACACCGACCTCGGCCCGCAGATCACGAGGGAGCACTTCGACCGGGTGGACGGGTTCGTGCAGCGGGCCAAGGAGGAGGGGGCAAAGGCCGTGTTGGGGGGCGGCCCGAACGAGGACCTCGGCGGGCTGTACTACCGGCCGACCCTGTTCGTCGACGTCCCGTCCGAGGCCGAGATCCTCAAGAAGGAGGTGTTCGGCCCGGTCCTCACCCTCCAGCCCTTCGACACGGAAGAGGAGGGCGTCGCATTGGCGAACGGGACCGACTACGGTCTGGACGCCATCGTGTACACGGGCGACCGGGAGCGGGCCGACCGCGTCGCGCCCACGCTCGTGGCCGGCACCGTGTGGGTCAACTGCTTCTTCGTCCGGGATCTCAGGGCACCCTTCGGCGGCGCGAGGGACTCCGGGATCGGCCGTGAGGGTGGCCGGTGGAGCTTCGACTTCTACGCGGACGTCAAGACGGTCTGCGAGGCACCGTGGGAAGGGAGTTGATCGCGGATGGGTGAGATCGTCGGCGCCGGGCTCGTGTCCCACGTCCCGACCATCATGTTGCCCGAGGAGGTCCGGCTCGAGATCAACGACGGCAGGGAGATCAGCCTGGTGGACGGCCTTCGGCGGCTGAAGTCCGAGGCCTTCGACCGGCTGAAGCCGGACACGGTGGTGGTGTGTGACACGCACTGGGAGTCCACGTTCGAACATATCGTCGCGGCCCAGGAACGGCGGAAGGGGTTCTTCACCTCGCACGAGCTCCCGCGCGGCATGAGCGCCATCCCCTACGACATGCCCGGCGATCCGGAGCTCGCTCGCGCGCTGGCGAAGCAGGCGGAGGGCCGGGACGACACCTGGATCCTGGCTTCCGACGACCCGTACCTCCCGATCTTCTACGGAACCGTGAACATCTGGACCTACTTGTCCGGCGGGGAGCGGTGGATCTCGATCGCCATCAACGGGACGGGGCAGACCGACGACTTCCTCCTGCTGGGCGAGCTGCTGGGGAAGGCCGTGGAGCAGGTCGATCGGCGGGTGATCGTGCTCGCATCCGGCGGCCTGACCCACCGGTTCTTCCCGTTCCGCGAGCTCCGTCACCACGAGTCCTCGGACCTGTCGAACATCATCACGCCCGAGGCGCGGGAGGCCGACGAGCGCGTCCTGAAGCTGCTCGCCGCGGGGGACCATGCCGGCATGATCGACTGGATGCCCGAGTACAAGCGATTCGGCCCGGAGGGCAAGTTCGGGCACTACCTGATCATGGTCGGGGCGCTCGGCGGCTCGAGGTGCCATGCGCCGGGGACGCGGTACGGGGAGTACGAGGCCTCGGTGGGCACCGGGCAGGTCCACGTGTGGTTCGAACGGCCCGAGGGGGGCTGGGCCGCGTAGCCTCGCGCGCGAGGCGGCGGTCCGCGACGGAAAAGGGAGGGGGTTCCGCGTGGCTGCATCGCAGGAGGGTGGCTACGAGCGCCTGGGGGAGAAGCGTCTGACGCTCGTGGACGTCATCGCACAATCGGTCGGGTTCATCGCTCCGGTGTTCTCCGCCGCGTTCCTCATCCCGCTGATCGCGGGGGCGGGGGCCTCGGGTCGCGGGGCAGGGGTCGCGACCCCGTTCGCGGTGATCCTCGCCGCGGTGGGGGTGTACGCCCTCGGCTGGATCGTGGCGCAGTACGCCAAGCGGGTTCACGCGGCGGGCTCGCTCTACGACTACGTGACCATGGGGCTGGGGGGCTACCCGGGTGGCGTGGCCGGGTGGGTGTATTACGGGGGCACGACGGTCCTGACCTCGGCGGTCGCCACCCTGATCGGCGGCTTCGTCCACGACATCCTTCTCGGGGAGTACGGGTGGGAACCGCTGCCGGGATGGGCGTGGAGCCTGATCTTCGTGGTTGCAGTCTTCCTGGTCCTGTACCTCGGGGTGAGGATCTCGACCCGGGCGCAGCTTACGCTGGCGCTCGTCTCCGCCGCGGCGCTGCTGGTGTTCTTCGTGAGCGTCATCTTCCAGACCGACACGAACAGCCTGAAGGCCTTCAACCCGGGAGAGGCCGCCGATGGTCTGCCGGGCGTCCTGTTCGGGGTGGTCTACGGCGTGCTGATCTTCGTCGGCTTCGAGACGGCCGCGAACCTCGCCGAGGAGACCGCGGAGCCGAAACGCTCGATCCCGCGAGCGGTCTTGCTCTCGGTCGTCATCGTCACCGCGTACTACGTGGTCGCGGCCTACGCGCAGGTGGCCGGATTCCTCTTCGACATCCGCACCTTCACGTCACCGGAGGTGTTCGGGACGGGCCCGATCCTGGTGCTCGGCTCGGGCACGGCCGATGCCGGCCCGTTCGGGTACGGCTCGACGGTGATCCGCCAGGTGCTCGAGGTCTTCATCCTCCTCGACATCATGGCGGTCGGCCTAGGGACCGCAACCGCTTCCACGCGCGGCGTTTTCGCGCTCGCTCGGGACCGGCGGATCCCGTCGCCGCTTGCCGCGGTTTCGTCATCCCGAGGGAGCCCCATCGGAGCGCTCGTGTTCGTCGAGTCGGTGTCGCTGCTCATGGTGGGACTCTCGTACTGGACCCGAACGCTGTTCCAGCTTCCCGGGACGCCTCCGGACCTGCATTACTTCTCGCTCTTCGTGTGGCTGTCGACCTTCGGCGGCTTCGCCCTACTCATCGTGTACGCGCTGATGGCCATCGGGGCCTTCCGGGGGCTGGCCGACCATCCGAACAGGGCGGGCGTGATCGTCGCCGGCATATTGGGGCTGGCGATCGCCGGGGGAGGGATCTACGGCGGGATCTACAAGGTTCCGAGCCCGGCGAATCTCGTGTGGGTCTACTGCCTGCTGTGGCTCGTGCTTGGATTGATCGTCACGTTCGTCGTCAAGGGTCGCGAGCCGGCCAGCGAGGTCCTCGTCGACCTGCGGGAGTGACCGGCCCGGCGGCGTAGCATCGAAGGCTATGGACGGACCGGCAGACTCGCCGCTCCGGCTCGACGCGCCGCGCGAGGAGGCGCTGGCCCGCGCGGCCAAGCTGATCGAGCAGGCCTGGCGGAGCTTCGACCGGTTCCGCCCTGAGGAGCCACCACTGGACGAACGGGTGCGGGCGCTCCTCCGCTCGGACCTCCCCGAGGAGCCCTCGCCGGTGTTCGAGGTCCTCGACGACGTGGCCAGGATCCTCGACGAGAGCATCGCCCAGCCCCGGCCGCGGTACTTCGCGTTCATCGGGTCCTCGGGCCTGGAGATCGGGGCCGTGGCCGACGCCCTGGCCTCCTGCTACGACATCAACCTGGCGGTCCACGCCGGCGCGGCCACCGAGATCGAGAACCAGGCCGTTCGGTGGGTGGCCGAGTTCATCGGGTACCCGGCGACCGCGGGCGGCGCGTTCACCAGCGGCGGCACGATCAGCAACATGACGGCGCTGTCGGCCGCCCGGGAGCGGGCGCTGCCCGGGAGCCGCACCGACGGGATGGCCGGGCGACGGGGCGCCGTGTACTGCTCGCGGGAGGTGCACTACTCGATCACCCGCGCCGTCGAGCTCTTGGGGATCGGGGCCAGCAACATCCGGGCGCTCCCCATCGACCATGAGCGAAAGCTCCGTCCCGACGCGGTGGCCGAGGCCATCGACCGGGACCGGGAGGAGGGCGTGACGCCGGTGGCGGTGGTGGCGACCGGCGGGACTACCCTGACCGGTGCGGTCGATCCCACCGACGCGCTGGCCGACGTGTGCGCGGAGCGGGGCGTGTGGCTGCACATCGACGGCGCGTACGGGCTTCCCGCCGCGGCCACGCGGTCGGGCCGCGATCTGTTCACCGGGCTGGAGCGGGCCGACTCGTGCTCGGTGGATGTGCACAAGTGGCTGTACCTCCCGAAGGCCTGCGGCGTCGTGCTGGTCCGTCGGCCGGGCGACCTGGCTGCGGCGTTCGCCCACGAGGAGGGGTACCTACCGCACCAGCGCCACGAGCTCCACGCGGTGGACATCACGCTCGAGTACTCGAGGCCGTTCCGGGCGTTGAAGGCCTGGCTGGCCTTCCGGGCCCACGGCGCGCCGGCGTTCCGGGAGGCCATCGAGCGGAACCTCCGAGAGGCCCGGCTGCTGTACGAGGCGGTGAAGGCTCAGCCCGACTTCGAGGTGCTAGGGCCGCCCCCGCAGCTCTCGATCGTGCCGTTCCGTCACACGCCGAGGGGGGTCACGGACCTGAACGACCACAATGCGCGGCTCGCGCAGGCCATGCTGGCCGACGGGCGGGTGTATCTCGCCTCGGCGTTGATCGACGACGAGGTCTACCTCCGTCCGTGCTTCGTGAACTTCCGCACCACCGAGGAGGACGTGCTCGCGCTCATCGACGTGGCCCGCGAGCTCGGCGACCGGCTCGCGGCCGGATCTCGGTGAGGGGTCGCTAGGAGACGAAGGCCTCCCGCACGGTTGGTGCCGACCACGTGTTCCTGCCGTGCGGCGCCGGTTCCCGACTCACGTTCAACTTCTCGGCGATCTCTTCGAGCGACATGCCCTTCCCCAGCATCGCTTTGATCTTCATGCGCCAGCCATAGTCCCGCCGGTTGCACAGCACGTGCGCGAGCCGGACGTTATCGGGACGGAGTTGCCCGCCTGCAGACTTGAGGATCGGGTAGTGGTCCGGGTTCGGTGCCCAATCGGGCAGAGGTGTGGTTCTCTTTTCGAAGTGCGCCCGCCCTGTGGCTGTAGCAACTTGGCATCTCGCATCGGAGCTCGAGGATCTGGCGTCGTCCGGCCATCTGGACCAGCACGCCGCGCACGCCGAGTTCTCTCAACTCGTCTGCGACAGCCTTGCCCATGCCGGCGCCACCGATCCCTTCACTCACTGTCATGCGACTCCCTCCCTCTCCGCCCTATGGCAGCGGGATGCTCGAGATGGTGAACGGCAGGATCGGCGGCAAGCCGCCGAACAGCCGCTCGAACTGCGAGTTCACCACCAGCAGGCGACCGGCCGCCACCGCGACGGTGGTCGGCGTAAGGAAGGACGGGTCGGTCGTCCTCGACAGGACTGTCCCCGTGCTCAGATCGCCCGACAGGGACACCTTGGCGATCTGGTGGAGGAACGGCTCGCCGGCGTACAGGATCCGGCCGACCAGCGCGAGCCCGTCGCCTGCCACGGCCTCGCCGCCGAGGTCGACTTCCGTCACAGCCTTGGTGGCCATGTCGATCCGGAACAGCTCGCTGGTGAACGCCTGCGAGACGACCAGGCGCTTTCCGTTCGCGGTGGCCACGATCCCGTTGACGTTGAACTCACCCGCGACGTACGGGATCCTGCCCGTCAGGTCGAGCCAGGCCTCGGCCGCCGCCGGCGCCCCCGGTTGGATCTCCGCCGCCGGGACCCGCCACAGCACCGACCGGAACGAGTCGGTCGCGAACAGGTCGCCGTTCTTGGCCACGGCGATGTCGTTCAGGAAGCCGCCCGCGCCGGTGGTGAACGTTCGGATCGGCGTACCGGTTGGGGCATCGTAAACTCGCACCTCTCCCGTAACCCCACCGGCGACGATGACGCGGCCCGCGTCGTCGACCTTCACGCCGATGGCGGAGAACTGGATGCCCCCACCGGCGATGAACGGGGACGCGGTGGGCTCCATGACGTTGCCGCGGAGGATGGAGCCGTCGGTCGTGCTCGAGACGAAGAAGTTGCCGGTGGTCGGCTGGTAGGCGACCCCCTCGGGAAAGACGGCACTTCCGGGCAGGGTGTAGGAGGAGGGTCTCGACGCCGCGGCGACGCTCGCGGCGGGCACCAGGCCGATGAGCGCGGCCAGCATGGCAAAGCCGACGGGTGCGAGTGGTTTCTTCACGGTTCCTCCTTCGGGGGGTCTGGACGTCACCGTGCGGAAGTCCCGAAGCCTACTACGCGTCGGTGGGTGTCACTTCCGCCGCCTCGTGGCGGACGACAATCGGCGATCGAGCTCTGCGT
>JBOGVH010000039.1:0-3232 GCA_050695235.1 Actinomycetota bacterium | reverse complement strand
CCGGAGGAGACTGCAGATAGGTACCTGCTCGCCAGCATCGATCCCGGCCAGCATTGCAGCTTCAGCTTCACCTTCCAGGTTCCGGACGTGCCGGCCGGCCGCTACATGATCACGATCCTCGGCTACGATCGAAGCGGATTCGGCTTGATGGGAGTGCGCACTTTCACTGTCATCGCGTAGTTCGGTCTGTTAGCACGGCGTAGGTGAACGCGACCATCCAGGTCGGGAAACCCGGCAGCTTCCACGGAGGCCGAGCCCTGCTGCACTGTACAGCCCCGCCGTGGATACGCTCCGTGATCGGGGTCCCGCCATGCCCCCAGTGACGGGCACGGTAGGCTCCCTCTGCCGCTGGGGCCGAGAGCGAGCCGCTTCCGACGACGAGAGAGCCGCGCGTGACGCATACGCCAGAGCACGCGATCCGCGAGTGGCTGGCCCATCCCAACTTGAAAGGACCGGAAGGAAGGCCCCCACCCTTCCGACTGCTGCCGGAGACGGTGCGGTTCGTGAAGCAGGGGGGCGAGCCTGACCGCCAGCTCTGGTACGTTACGCACGACGCCGACGGTGGTCCGAGCGGGATCGCGCACTGGCACTGGATCGTGCTGGTCTCCCGGGAGGAACCAGGCCGATGGAGCGCTTACGGCGTCGCCGGCAATGGCGGCGCCGGGGATCTGCCGGGGCGTGGGTTCTCGTGGGCGAATCTCGGAGGGAACTGGGGGCCACACGGCTTTCGGGCGGGCGGGACCGTCGAAGACCCGGGCAACGGAGTCTCGCACGTGCGTCTCACGGACTCCGAGGGGCGAACCTTCGAGGACACCGTGGACGATGGCGTGGTCCTCTTCATCTCCGACGAACCTGTGGCGATGCCCATGCGCGTGGATCTCCTCGATCCGGAGGGCCGTGTGATCGCTACGGACGAGTGGGGGCTTCGCGGAAGAGTAGCCTTCGAGCCTCAGTAGCCCACAGCCCGGACTAATCAGTCGGTCGCGGACATCTTCTTCGGCTCAGCGTTCGTTGCTATCGGCCTGGTGTTGTAGTTTGGTCGCCAGCGGTCCACGAGAACCGGGGCCAGATTTGGGTACGGCTCCTCTTCTTGGTACTGCCTGACGCCGCGCTAAGTCCCTCAAGTCCGCTGCACCCTGAGCTTCGGCCGCACCGAGGGCCGAGGCCGTTTCTCTCATTGGTCTTCCCGCCCATAATTGCGACGTGAAGACCGAGGCGGAGCTGGTCGCGGCCGCGAACGTGAACTTCATCGGGTCGTACCGAAAGCTCGTCGAACACAGCCCCGACGGGGCGATCCGCGAACGGGGCGGGGTCTTTGCCTTCGCCACGGGCGTTCCGATCTCCCTGTTCAACGGATGCGTCGTCGCGGAGCCGGCGACTCCCGCAGAGCTCGAAGCGGGGCTGGAGTGGATCACCCTGCGGGGATTGCCGTTCCTGGTGTGGATCGACGAGAGGAACGCACCGGGGCTGGGCGACGTGGCCATCGCCCACGGGCTTCTGCGGGAGCCGGCAGCCTACCCCTGCATGGTCCTCCACCCGATCCCCGGCCCACCGGCACCGCCCGCCAGGGTGACGGTCGTGCCGGTCACCGAGGCCGGACTCGCGGAGTACATCGGGGTCTGCGTCGAGGGCGGCATGGCTCCCGAGCTCGCGGAGCGTCTCTACCCGCCCGCGTTCGCGGCCGATCCGGACGTGCAGCTCTTCACCGCCCGGCTGGACGGGCGGCCGGTGGGAACCTCGGTGGCGATAAGGACCGGAGAGGTGGCCGGCGTCTACGCCGTCGGCACGCTGGCGGACGCCCGCCGGCGGGGGGTCGGAACCGCCGCGTCCTGGGCCGCCGTGGGGGCGGGCTCGGCGTGGGGCTGCGACACGATCGTGCTCCACTCATCCGAGATGGCGTTCTCGTTGTACTCGGCTATGGGCTTCCGGACGGTCGTGCAGTACACCACGTTCAGACAACCTTCGGCCGATTGAGACGGGCTCCAGCTGCGACGGCGTCGTCGTCGGCGTGCGGCTCAAGGGGACTCCCCTGTCACGACTCCGGAGAACGGTGCTTCTCGGACCGCTCGCCCCCAACCGAAGAGATGCTCTGCGTTGCCGCGCAGGACGCCCTCCCCCATTCGAACAGCCCACTCAAGATCGACCATCCGGTCTCGAACCATGCCCGCTAGGGCCAGGTACAAGGCCTCGCGGGTGTGGCGAGTCAGGGCCACGTGCTGGATCTCGGGGCCGACGGGAACCCCGGGATAGGCGCCCACGTCGGTGCCGAACAGCACCTTCTCCGGGCAAAAGCGCAGATAGGTCCGCAGCACCTTGGCGAACCAGGGCACCTCGTAGAGGAACGGCATCGCCGAGATGTCGACCCACGCGTGCGGCTTCAGCGCCAGCGTAGGCAGCGGCCTGGTGCAGCGGCTGGCCTCCGTGGATTAGGACGAACTGGGTCCCGAAGAGGCGGACGTTGGTGAGGACGGGCTCGAGGTTGCGGACATCGGCCTCCCGAGCCCGGAGGAACGGGGGGAACACCCTGGCCGGTGTGGATGTGGACCGATAGGCCGCCAGGCCCGTCTCGCATAGGGACCGGGCCACCTCCGCGGGAACGTCCTCGAAGACCGCCGTCCGCAGGTAGGCGTCCCAGAACTTGACGGCCACCGCCCCCTGCTCCTTCCAGCTCGCCAGGGTTCGGTCCACGAACCCGACGTAGCCGTCCAGGTCCGGTGGAAGACCCTCTAGCTGCGCCTCGGCCAGGGACCGCTGGAGGTCGGACTGGATCTCCGCGATCCCCTTTTCGCCCTGCTCGACGTACCTATTGGCCCGACGATCTGGTCCAGGGATGCCGGCTATCGATGACCGGCTTGAACCCTCCGGACCCGATCTCCTTGAGTGGCGGCTCTTGCTCCACGTCGCGAGAGAGGAGATCGACTGTCAAACGAAGGCGAGCACATCGATACTTCCGGTGTCACCCACCACCCGGCTCGGCAAAGGGATCCGCCGGTGGCGCGCTCGTGTACACCGCGGCCAGGTTCGCCCGTTCGTTGACGTAGAGCCGGAACACGTCCGGCCGGGAGTAGTGGCCGACCACGTCGAGGTCGTACTTGCCCCCGGCGATCTCGCCCACGTCAACCTCGGCGATGAGGACGCGCTCGCCGTCGTAGTCCGGGCCGGCTAGCATCTCGCCCAGGGGGCTCACGATGCAGCTCCCGCCCCGGATGAGCACGGTCTGGGGGTCGTGGCC